>JAFECN010000400.1 GCA_018242145.1 Pseudomonadota bacterium | reverse complement strand
GTCTTTGTTCTATTCGCCGCTGGGCTGGGTCATCCTCGCCCTGATTGCGATCTGCGTGGTGCATGCGATCCGCACCGACAACATCTTTCCGTGGATCTACATCATCATCTTCCTGCCCGCGCTGGGCGCGGCGATCTATTTCTTCATGGTGATCCTGCCCGGCATGACGCGCAGCCGCGCCGCGCGGCAACTGCGCGTCGGCGCCGCGCGCGCCATCGATCCTCACAAGGATTACCGCCAGGCCATGCGCGATGTGGAGATGGTCGGCTCGGTGGATGCCAAGCGCGCGGCGGCCGAACAGCTCATCGAACGCGGGCAGTATGCGCAGGCGGTTGAGATGTATCGCAGCGGCTTGCAGGGCCAGTTCGCGAACGACGTCGCGCTGCTTTACGGCCTCGCGCGCGCGCAATTCCTGAACGGCGACGGCGCGGGCGCGCAAGCCTCGCTCGATGCGCTGCAGGCCGCCGACCCGAATTTCATCTCGGAAGACGCGCATCTCATCTATGCCCGCGCGCTGGAGCTTCAGGGCAAGAACGACGAAGCCGTCGAGGAATACAAGCGCCTCGTTCCCTACTATGCCGGCGAGGAAGCGCGCACACGCTACGCCCAGCTTCTGGAAAAGCTCGGCCGTCCCGACGAAGCGCGCGCGCTCTACGCGCAGGTGCTGAAGAATCTGGAAGGCGCGCCAAGCCGCTATCGCAACACCCAGCGCGAATGGGGCAATATCGCCCGCTCTGCCTTGCGCGCTTAGGCGAACGCCGAGCGGTAAGCGAACAATCCCGGCGCGCCGCCGGTCATCAGGAACAGTACGTTGTCGCCGCGCCTGTATTTGCCCGCACGGATATCGCGCAGCAGCCCCGCGAATGCCTTGCCGCTATAGACCGGATCGAGCAGCAGGCCTTCCATGCTCGCCATCCGCCGCACCGCCGCACGCATGCCATCCGTGGGAATGCCATAACCGTCGCCGCGATGATCGCCATCCACGAGAATATCGTTCTCGGCCAGCGCAACATCCGATCCCAGATGCTTCAGCGTATCGCGCGCAATCGTCAGCGTGATGCCGCGCGTTTTCTCCGCGTCGTAATAGACGGCATAGGATTTGGAGAACGCCGCGCCGCGCCCGCTGGCCGCGAACCCCGCCGCCAGCCCGGCATGGGTGCCGCTGCTGCCGTTCGCGGTGATGACGTTCGCGAATTTCAATCCCATGCGCTCGGATTGCGCTTCGATCTCCTGCGCGCAGGAGACATAGCCCAGGCATCCCACGGCGCTCGATCCGCCCACCGGCGCGAAATAAACCTTGCGGCCTTCTCTCGCCAAAGCTTCGAAGCGCTGTGCCACCAGTCCCGCGACATCGCCGTCTTTCGGCAGATCGTGCACCGTCGCGCCGAACAGATCGTCCAGCAGGATGTTTCCGTTGTTCACATAGTCCGCATCCTCGCGCGGCACGGTGCGCAACAAAACCAACTCGCATTTGAACCCGGCATGCGCGCAGGCCGCCGCCGTCAGCCGCGCATGATTGGATTGCCGCGCGCCGACGGTAATCACCGTATCCGCGGCTTGCGCTTTGGCGTCCCCCAGCAGGAATTCCAGTTTGCGCAGCTTGTTGCCACCGCCGCCGATGGCGGTGAAGTCGTCGCGCTTCACGAAGATGCGCACGCCGCCGAGCGTGGCGTTCAGGCGTTTCAATTCCTGAATGGGCGTTGGACCCTCCAGAAGCGGAACGCGCGGGAAGCGGGAAAGATCGGCCATGCTCATGCCTCCGCCATCGCCGCTTCATAATCTTCATTCGCGGCCAGCCAGCGCGACTCGGCGGCGTCCAGCTTGCGCTGCGCTTCGGCGCGCTTCTTGGAAACGGCGGTTGCCTTCGCGCGGTCCTGCGTAAAGATCAGCGGATCGGCCAGCGCCTTGTCGTATTTCGCGATTTCCTTGTTCAGCTCCGCGATCTGGCTTTCTGCCAGCTCCACCTTTTCCTTCAGCGGCTTCAGCGCGCGGCGCTTTTCCGCTTCGGCCTTGCGCGCATCGTCCTTGGAAGCTTTCGGCGCGGGCTCCTCGCGGCGCGCGGGCGCATTCTTCCCGGAGAGCAGGAAGCGGCGATAATCGTCCAGATCGCCGTCATAGGGATGCACGCCGCCATCGGCGACGAGGAACAGCCGGTCCATCGTCGCCTCGATCAGCCGCCGGTCATGGCTGATGAGGATCACCGCGCCTTCGAAATCGTTGAGCGCGATCAGGAGTTCCTCGCGCGCGTCGATATCCAGATGGTTCGTCGGTTCGTCCAGAATAAGCAGGTTCGGCCGGTCCAGCGTCGCCAGCGTCAGCATCAGCCGCGCGCGTTCGCCGCCGGAAAGGTTGCGCACCACCGTCAGCGCCTTGTCGCCGACAAGCCCCATGCTGCCCAGCCGCGTGCGCAGTTCCGTCTCGGTCATTTTCGGGCGATAGCGCGCCAGCGTCTGCACCGGCGTGATGTCCGCGTCCATCTCGTCCAACTGATGCTGCGCGAAATAACCTACCGTCAGCTTGCGCGAATACACCGCCTCGCCGCCCATCGCATCCAGACGCCCCGCGATTAGCTTGGCGAGCGTGGACTTGCCGTTGCCGTTCTTGCCCAGCAGCGCGATGCGGTCGTCCGGATCGAAGCGCAGCGAAATGTTCCTCAGCACCGCCCGGCCGTCATATCCCACCGCCACCTTGTCCATCGTCACCAGCGGCGGGCTCACATTTTCCGGCGAGGGCAGCTTGATCGGCGCGATGAACTCGTCCGGCGGCACTTCCACCTTCTGCAGCCGCTCCAGCATCTTCATGCGGCTCTGCGCCTGCCGCGCCTTCGAAGCCTTGGCCTTGAAGCGATCGACAAACGCCTGCATATGCGCGCGCGCCGCGTCCTGCTTCTTGGCGAAGGCCATGTCGTTGGCGCGACGCATGGCGCGCGTCTCCGCGAAGGTGTCGTAATTGCCGGTGTAGAGCGTGAGCTTTTTATGCTCCAGATGCAGGATGAATTCCGCCACGCTGTTCAGCAGGTCGCGGTCATGGCTAACGATCAGCACCGTGCCGCGATAACGCTTGAGATAATCCTCCAGCCACAGCACGCCTTCGAGATCGAGATAGTTCGTCGGCTCGTCCAGCAGCAGAAGATCGGGCGCGGCGAACAAGATCGCTGCCAGCGCCACGCGCATGCGCCAGCCGCCGGAGAATTCCGAACACGGCCGCAACTGTTCCTCGGCGTTGAAGCCCAATCCGGCGAGAATGGATGCCGCCCGCGACGGCGCGGCATAGGCATCGATGGCATCGAGGCGCGCATGGATATCGCCCAGCGCATGGCCATCGGTTTCGGTTTCCGCCCGCGCCAGAAGCTCGATGCGCTCCACATCCGCCGCCAGCACCGTGTCCAGCAGGCTCACATCGGAGGACGGCACTTCCTGCGCCACGCTGCCCACGCTCCAGCCGGAAGGTTTCGTGACGTCGCCCAGATCGGGATGAAGCTGGTTCAGGATGACGCGGAAGAGGGTGGACTTGCCCGCGCCGTTGCGTCCCACCAGCCCGATGCGCCGCCCCGCGGGCAGCGAAGCGCTCGCGCCCTCCAGGATTTCCCGCCCCGCGATGCGGACGGTGATGTCGTCGATAACCAGCATGGCGGGCGCGCATATATCATATACTGCGGAAAACCATAGGTTGGAGAGGCCGCGGCTTCCCGATGGCGAAAAGATAGCTTCCCTTCCATCGGAATTCGTGCGGGCCAACAAGCGGCTCTTACCGCCAGTGCCGCCAGCCGTGCGTAGAACGGTCTATTTCTCGGTTTTGGATTTTGGGACGGAGCCAACAGTCAGATTGTAGTGCCGGCCGGCGGGCTGGGCCTTGCCTTCCATGAATTTGATGAGTTCGGATTCCGGCGCGATGCAGATGGAAAGAATCCGGCAGGGCTTGCCGCGCCCGCTTTCGCAAGGCGCTTCCCCGCCGTAGTCTTCGGCGCGGCGAAGAACAAGGCATAACGATGAACGGCGCGGAGAGCCTGGTACGGACACTGGTCGATTCCGGTGTCGAAGTCTGTTTTTCCAATCCCGGCACCTCGGAGATGCATTTCGTCGCCGCGCTCGACAAGGTCGATGGCATGCGCGCGGTACTTGCCTTGTTCGAGGGCGTGGCGACGGGCGCGGCGGATGGCTATGGCCGTATCGCAGGAAAACCCGCGGCGACATTGCTTCACCTCGGCCCGGGGCTGGCGAACGGCCTGGCCAATCTTCACAACGCGCGGCGCGCTTCCACGCCCATCGTCAATATCGTCGGCGATCACGCTACCTATCACGCGCAATATGATGCGCCGCTGACGTCAGACCTCGTGGGCTTCGCGCGGCCGGTGTCGGGTTGGATACACAGCAGCGTTTCCGCCGGCACGGTGGCGAGCGATGCCGCGCGCGCGGTGCAGGCGGCGCGCAACGCACCCGGCCAAATCGCCACGCTTGTCCTGCCCGCGGACACGGCCTGGAACGACGCCGAGGGCGCAGCGCCCGCGCTCCCCGTGCTTGGTCCGGCGCCGGCATCGTCCCGCGCGATAGGCGATGTGGCGAAGGCGCTTCGCAACGGCAAGCGCACCGCCATTCTCATCCGCGATGCCGGTGCTTTGACGCGCGAAGGCCTGGAAAGCGCGGGGCGCATCGCCGCGAAATCGAAAGCGCGCATCCTGTGCGACACCTTCACGCCGAAAATCACGCGCGGTGCGGGCGTGGTGGCACTGGAGCGGATTCCCTATTTCGCCGAGCAGATCGTGGAGTTTCTCAAGGATGTCGAGCAGCTTGTGCTGGTGGGCGCCAAACCGCCGGTGACGTTCTTCGCCTATCCCGGCAAACCATCCTGGTGCACGCCCGAAGGTGCGCAAATCCTCTATCTGTCGCATCCGCATGAAGACGGCCGCGGCGCTCTCGCTGCCGTGGCGGATGCGATCGGTGCGCCGAAGGATGGCGCAACGCCGATGGCACTCAAGCGGCCGGATATTCCAACCGAAGCCTTCAACGCCTACACCGTCGGTCAGATCATCGCGCGTTTCCTGCCCGAAGGCGCGATCATTTCCGACGAAGCGGCGACATCCGGCGCGGGTGCGGCGATGTTCACGGCCAATGCGCCATGGCATGATCATATGTCCCTGACCGGTGGCGCCATCGGACAGGGCGTCCCGTTGGCGATGGGCGCGGCCGTTGCCGCGCCGGGCCGAAAGGTTCTGGCGCTGCAAGGCGACGGCGGCGGGATGTACACGCTGCAAGCCTTGTGGACGCAGGCGCGAGAAAAGCTGGACGTAACGACGATCATCTTCGCCAACCGTTCCTATGCCATTCTCAACATCGAGCTTGCGCGCGTGGGCGCCGGGAATCCCGGACCGAAAACGCTCTCGATGCTCGATCTTCACAATCCCGAACTGAACTGGGTATCGCTCGCCAACGGCATGGGCGTCGAAGCCAGCCGCGCAACATCGAACGCGGAATTCGCGGCGCAGTTCGAAAGCGCCATGCACGCGCGCGGCCCCAGACTGATCGAGGTGATGCTCTAGGCCGCGAGTTTTCACGCGCGATATACGGAATATATATAATTCCGCCACCACCACTGTCTCGAATTCCTACCTCTGCATGACGATGTTGATGCTCTCGAACAGGAGAGCGTCATGCTCGATGCCGCGTTCATTGTTGCCGGAATCGCCTTCTTCGTGGTGAGCGCGGGTTATGCGCTCGTTTGCGAACGGCTGTGAGGCGCTGGCCATGACACTCGATTACGCGCTCGGCGGCTTCGTGACGCTCTTTATCCTCGCCTATCTGGTTTACGCGCTGGTTCGCCCGGAGCGCTTTTAGGATATTCTCATGACGATCAATGGCTGGATTCAGATCGCGCTCTTCTGCGGGATCGTCATCGCGATCACCAGACCGCTGGGCGGCTATCTCGCGCGCGTCTTCTCCGGCGAGCGCACGTTCCTGTCGCCTGTTCTGGGTTGGCTGGAGCGTGGCATCTATCGCCTGAGCGGCGTCAATCCCAACGAAGAGCAAAACTGGCTCGCCTATGCGATGGCGATGCTCGCCTTCAGCGCGGCGGGCTTCATCGTACTCTATGCCATTCAGCGCCTGCAGGGCGTGTTGCCGTTAAACCCCCAGCATTTGCCCGGTGTCGGCCCCGATCTCGCGTTCAACACCTCCATCAGCTTCGTCTCGAACACGAACTGGCAGTCTTATGTGCCGGAAACGACGATGAGCTATCTGACCCAGATGATGGGGCTGACGATGCACAATTTCGTCAGCGGCGCGACGGGCGTCGCACTGGCGGTCGCGCTGGTGCGTGGCTTCGCGCGGCGCTCGGCCAAGACGGTTGGAAATTTCTGGGCCGATCTGGTGCGCTGCACGCTCTATGTGCTGCTGCCGATCGCGGTTGTGGTGGCCCTGTTCTTCGTCTTCGAAGGCATGCCGCAGAATTTGCATGCTTATGTGGGCGCTACGACGCTGGAAGGCGCCCAGCAGACCATCGCGCAAGGACCCGTCGCTTCGCAGGAAGTGATCAAGATGCTGGGCACCAATGGCGGCGGCTTCTTCAACGCCAATTCCGCGCACCCTTACGAAAACCCGAACGCGATAACCAATCTCGTTCAGATGATCCTGATCTTCTCCCTTGGCGCGGCGCTGACCAATATGTTCGGCCGCATGGTGGGCGACGAGCGGCAGGGCTGGGCGATCTTTGCGGCGATGGGCTTGTTGTTCCTTGCCGGCACGGCGTCGATCTATGCGGCGGAAGCACCCGGCAATCCGGCTTTCGCGGCGCTCCATATCGATCAGTCCGCCAATGCGTTCCAGGCTGGCGGCAACATGGAAGGCAAGGAGGTGCGTTTCGGTATCGCGGCGTCGTCGCTGTTCGCCAACGTCACTACGGATGCGTCCTGCGGCGCCGTCAACGCGATGCATGACAGCCTGATGCCGCTGGGCGGCATGATCCCGATGATCAACATGATGCTGGGCGAGATCATCTTCGGCGGCGTCGGTTCGGGCCTCTACGGCATGCTGCTGTTCGCCATCGTCGCCGTGTTCGTCGCCGGACTCATGGTGGGGCGCACGCCGGAATATCTCGGCAAGAAAATAGAAGCCAGGGAAGTGAAGATGGCGATGCTCGCCATTCTTGTCCTGCCGCTGTCGATCCTGGGCTTCACTGCGCTGGCCGTGGTGCTGAAGGATGGCCTTGCCGGGCTGCTCAATGCTGGCCCGCATGGCTACAGCGAAATCCTCTACGCCTTCGATTCCGCCACGGCCAACAATGGCAGCGCATTCGCGGGCCTCACCGCCAACACGCCGTTCTATAATTCCACGCTCGGTCTCGCGATGCTCATCGGCCGCTTTCTGATGATCGTGCCCATGCTGGCGGCGGCGGGATCGCTGGCGGCCAAGAAGATCGTGCCGCCATCCGAAGGCACATTCCCCACGCATGGCGGTTTGTTCGTGGGCTTGCTCGTCGGCGTCATCCTGATCGTGGGCGGCCTCACCTATTTCCCGGCGCTCTCGCTCGGCCCCATCGCGGAGCATTTCGCGATGACTGCCGGCCGTCTCTACTGAGAAAGCAAAACGCATGTCCCCCAAAAACAGAGCCTCCATCGCGGACGCTTCGATCCTGGTTCCGGCGATCTGGGATTCGTTCAAGAAACTCGATCCGCGCAAGATGGCGCGCAATCCGGTGATGTTCACCGTGGAGATCGTCGCCACGCTGACCACGATCCTCTTCATCCGCGATCTGGCGCAGGGCATCGGCGATCATCTGTTCTCGTTCCAGATCAATCTGTGGCTCTGGTTCACAGTGCTGTTCGCGAATTTCGCCGAGGCCGTCGCCGAAGGCCGCGGCAAGGCGCAGGCCGACTCTCTGCGCAAAACCAAGGTCGATCTGGAAGCCAAGCTGCTGGCCCATCAGGAGATGAAAGTCTGGCGCAAGGTGCCGGCGGCGCAGCTTGAGCGCGGCGATCTGGTGTTGGTCGAAGCGGGCGAACTCATCCCGTCCGATGGCGATATCGTCGAAGGCGTGGCAAGCGTCGATGAATCCGCGATCACGGGCGAAAGCGCGCCGGTGATCCGTGAAAGCGGCGGCGATCGCTCGGCGGTGACCGGCGGCACGCGGGTGCTTTCCGACCAGATCGTGGTCAAGATCACGGCCACCAAGGGCTCGACCTTCCTAGACCGCATGATCGCGCTGGTGGAAGGTGCGGAACGCCAGAAGACACCCAACGAGATCGCGCTCAACATCCTGCTTGCGGGCATGACGCTGATCTTCGTCTTCGCGGTGGCCACGATTCCAAGCTTCGCGCGCTATGCGGGCGGCACCATGTCCGTGCTGGTGCTTGTGGCGCTGTTCGTGACCCTGATCCCCACCACCATCGGCGCGCTGCTCTCCGCCATAGGCATCGCGGGCATGGACCGGCTGGTGCGCTTCAACGTGCTCGCCATGTCGGGCCGCGCGGTGGAAGCGGCGGGCGATGTGGACACGCTGCTGCTCGACAAAACCGGCACCATCACGCTGGGCAACCGTCAGGCATCGGAATTTCTCGCGCTGCCCGGCGTGAGCGACGGCGAGTTGGCGGAAGCCGCGCAGCTTTCCTCGCTGGCGGACGAGACGCCGGAAGGCCGTTCCATCGTGGTGCTGGCGAAGGAGAAATATGGCTTGCGCGCCCGCGAGATGGCATCGCTGCATGCAACCTTCGTTCCTTTCACCGCGCAGACGCGCATCAGCGGCATCGACATCGACGGCACCTCCATCCGCAAAGGCGCGGTGGATGCGGTTCT
>JAFECN010000003.1 GCA_018242145.1 Pseudomonadota bacterium | reverse complement strand
TCCACCACCAAATTCGAGAACCGGGTGAAGCGGTCGTCTAAGAACAGGTCGATCTTGTTGGTGGCGCCGTGGCGGTGCTTCTCCACGAGGACTTCGGCGCGGCGATGCACGCGCTCGCATTTCTCGACCCATTTGGCGTGCTCGGTCGTGCCGGGCTCCGGCTCGCGGGATTTCAGGTAATATTCCTCGCGGAACACGAACATCACCACGTCGGCGTCCTGTTCGATGGAGCCGGATTCGCGCAGGTCGGACAGCACCGGGCGCTTGTCGTCGCGCGCATCGACGCTGCGCGAAAGCTGCGACAGCGCCACCACCGGCACGTTCAATTCCTTGGCCAGCGTTTTCAGGCCCTTGGTGACCTCGGTGATTTCCTGCACGCGATTCTCGGCGCGGCGCGACGGCTCGATCAGTTGCAGATAGTCGATCATGATGCAGCCGATGTTCTTTTCGCGCTTCAGGCGCCGGCAGCGCGCCGCGATCTGCGCGATGGAGATGCCGCCGGTGTCGTCGATATAGAGCGGCAGCGTCGAAAGCTCCTGCATGGTGAGCACGAACTTATCCCACTCCGCGTCGGTGAATTTGCCGTTGCGGATCTTCCACATCTCGATCTCGGTCTGCTCCGAGAGGATACGGCCGGAGATCTGCTGCGCCGCCATTTCGAGCGAGAAAAAAACCACCGGCGCGCCACGCGGCACCTCGGCGCCGGCTTCGATGTCCTGCTGGTAGAGGCGCGCGGCGTTGAACGCCATGTTGGCGGCCAGCGAACTTTTGCCCATGCCGGGGCGACCCGCGACAATCAGAAGATCGGACGGCTGCAGGCCGCCGAGCAGGCTGTCGATATCGGTGAAGCCGGTGGTGACGCCCGAGATGCGCCCGCCCCGCGCCTGCGCCCGCTCAGCCAGAACCACGGCGCGGCGCAGGGATTCGGCGAAATCGATGGGGCCTTCGCCGTAGCGGGCCGTGTCGGCCAGCCGGTAGAGCGCCTTTTCGGCCTCTTCGATCTGCGCCTGCGCGGGCTTTTCGTGCGGCGCCTCATAGGCGTTGTTGACGACATCCTCGCCGATGCGGATGAGGCCGCGGCGCACGCCCAGATCGTGCAGGATGCGCGCATAGTCCTTCACGTTCGGCAGCGCGGGCGCGGCCTGCGCCAGACCGGCGAGATAGGCATGGCCGCCGACTTCCAGAAGGCCCGGATCGGCTTTCATCGCCGCGTGCAGCGTGAGCGGCGTGACGATCATGCCGCCGCCTTCGATCTGCGCCGACATCACTTCATAGATGCGCTGGTGCAGCGGATCGTAGAAATGCTCCGGCTTCAACGAACTGGACACGCGCTCCAGCGCCTGGTTGTCCACAAGGATCGAGCCGAGCAGCGCCTGCTCGATTTCGATGTCATAGGGGACGTGGCGATAGGCTTCCTGTTCCATGGGGCGCTGTTTTGGACTTCCGTGCGGGCGGCGTTCTTCGCGCAACCGAGGCAGCGAATCAATCGCTCACCCGCACACACGGCAAGCATATTCCCGAATCACCCACAGCTAAATCCGCCGCATATGCGCTTGCTTTTCCGCGCCGTTTTGCGCAGCCGTCAGAGAAGTTCCGGCGAATGCTCCGCAAGCACCGGATGGAAAGACAGCATCCGCGCCAGCCGGTCGCGGTGCGCGGGCGAAAAGTATTCCTTGCCGCGCCCCGATGTGCCCTTGTTGAAGCGCAAGCCGCCGCGCGCCTTCCACGCATTGTCCAGCGCGCGCTGGCATTGCGCGCGGCTGCGCGCGAGATCGGCATGTTTCAGCGCGGCCTCCAGCGAGACCGCCGGGTCCTTCGCACAATCCTCGTAGCGGAGCACGCAAACATCTTCCGGATCGTCGCGCAGCCACGAAAGCCAGGTCGCGAAATAGCTGACATACCAGGGCGCGATCATGTCGATCATGAAATCGGCCTTCTGCGCATCGCTGAAATCGGGAAAGGCATCGGGAACGATGCAGTTCAGGCCGTCGGCCCGTGCCTCCGCGCTTTGCGCGAGCATGTCCCAGAACGATGCCAGCATGTCCGGGATCGAGCGCAGCATGATGACGGGGCGGATGCCCAGAACCTCCAGAAAAAAGCGGTTGGCCGGAAGCGCCTGCATGTGGGCATGGGCCACCATCGGCCCGTCGCACACCCCGCCCAGATAATAATTGACGAAAACCGGCAGATAGGGCTGCGCATCGCGCCCGCCCTGGGCGTAGCCGATGCGCACGAGCTGCCCGCCCACCGCCTCGATCGCGGCACTGCGCAGAAACGTGCCGGCGGCCTTGGGCGCGAAGGCGAGGAGAAGCACGGGACGGCGCTGGCTGAGCGCGTGCAGATATCCGGCGAGGCCCGAAGGGAAACTCCCGTCGGATCGCGGCTGCGTGAACACCGCCGTTACCGCTTTGCCGTCGATCGTCGCGGCCATGCACACCTCACGCGAGACCGAATCGGTCCCCGCGCACCATCATGGCAGGTTGCGCCGCCGTGGACAGCGTGCGCTCACCCGCCACGACAGAACGATACAAGATGACGGCAATGCAATCCCGGCGTCACACCACGCGCAACGGCGCGGGCATCGACTCCGTGCCGGCGAAGCGCATGGTGCGCTCGTCTTCCAGCATGTAGTCGCGCGTGATCGGCAGCGCATCCACCTTCTTGATGAGCTGCAACTGGAAGACCACCTGGCCATCGTGGCGGAACGCCATTTCGGCGCCGGCCAGATAGAACTCCCACATGCGGCAGAAGCGCTCGTCATAGATCTGCGCGGCGCGGGCGCGGTTGGCCTGGAAGCGCTTGCTCCACTCCAGAAGCGTCTGCGCGTAATGCAGGCGCAGCACTTCGACATCGGCGATCATCAAACCGCTGCGCTCGATGGACGTCATCATTTCGGAAAGCGCCGGAACATAGCCGCCGGGGAAGATGTATTTGGCGATCCAGGAATTGGTGGAACCGGGCCCATCCACGCGGCCGATATTGTGCAGCACCATCACGCCATCGTCGGCGAGCAGGTCGCGCACCTTCGCGAAGAAAGCGTCGTAGTAAGGCGCACCGACATGCTCGAACATGCCGACGGAGACGATGCGGTCGTATTTGCCGCCGAGCGCGCGGTAGTCCACCAGCTCGAAACGGCAATTCTCTTCGAGTTTCGCCTGCGCGGCGCGCGATTTCGCGATGCCGATCTGCTCTTCGGAAAGCGTGACGCCCAGAACCTTCGCGCGCGCGTCGCGCGCCAGATCCAGCGCCAGCCCGCCCCACCCGCAGCCGATGTCGAGAACCTTCAGACCCGGCTTGTCGAGATGCAGCTTGGCGGCGATATGGCGCTTCTTGCCGATCTGCGCTTCCTCCAGCGTTTCGCCCGGCGCGGAGAAATAGGCGCAGGAATACTGCTTGTCGCGATCGAGGAAGAGATCGTACAGCCGCCCGTCGAGATCGTAATGATGCGCGACATGCTCCTTGGACTTGCTCGCCGGATTGAATTGCGCGAAGCGGCGGGTCAGGCGGCGGAAGTGGCGCACCAGCTTGTGCAGGCCCGACGGATGCACCGCCCCGAGGTTCATCATCATCAGATCGAGAAGATCGCGAACCGTGCCGCCCTCCTCCACCGTGAGGCGGCCGTCCATATAAAGTTCGCCAAGGGCGAGATCGGGATTGAGCAGCAGTTCGGGGATCGCCCGCTTGTCGTGGAACCGCACGGTGACGTGCGGCGTGCCCTGCCCGAAGCTTTCCGCTTTTCCGTCCGAATGGATGACGGTCAGCACGCCTTTGCGCATCAGGCGGTTCAGTAGAAGTCCCAACATCCCCAGTCCCTCCTTGGAAGAATTATAAGTCCAACCGCTCCCACTGGTTCAATGCGAAAAAGAGAATTCCGTTCCCGGTTCGAGCCGCCGTCTTTGGCATGCTGCCGGAGGGTGGCCACTAGCACCTTGATTCATCTCAAAAAAACTCACGCGCGCGCCCCGCGTCAGGCTAGCGTTTCGGAAAGAGCTTTTCGTAGATTTCCGGCTTGAACCCCACGGTGATCTTGCCGACAGCCTCCAGAACCGGCCGCTTGATCATCGACGGCTGATCGCGCATCAGCCCCAGCGCCTTCTTCTCGGTGATGTTCTCCTTATCTTTCTCCGGAAGCTTGCGGAACGTGGTGCCGGCGCGGTTGAGCAGCACCTCCCAGCCCACCTGCTTCGCCCATTTTTCCAGATCGGATTGGGCGACGCCTTCGCTCTTGTAGTCGTGAAAAGCGTATGGGACTCCGCGCTTGTCGAGCCAGGCGCGCGCCTTCTTCATCGTGTCGCAGTTCTTGATGCCGTAGATGGTGACGCTTTTGGTCATGCTTGTCTCTCTCGCTTCGTATCCAGCTTAGCCGAGCGGCCAGCGGCCGAGATGGTTGTGCGTGGTCTTCCCCAATTCGCTATGGATCAAAACAAAATCGCGGACCCGCCATGATACCGGCGCAATCGGATGCGGCTTCGCGCGGACCGGATCATAGGTCAACGTGATGTGCGGCTGGAAATCCCCGCGCGTGGCGCCACCCAAGCCCGCATCGGTCAGCGCAACGCGCAGCGCTCCATGCAGCTTATCCCATGGCGCTTTGTCGCCGGTCAGGACGAAGGGATAAACGCCGGTCGAATTGCGGAAGGATTGCGCGCGCGGAAAGCTGACGTCGAACGCGGAGACGGTCACTTGCGACGCGGCGGCGCTGGCGAGGGTTACGATCTCCTCCGGAAGCGCCTGCCAGTCGCCCAGATGAAACAGGGTGACATGCAAGTGTGCCGGCAAAATGAGATTGGCGGTGAAGCCATGCTCCGCCTTCAGCGTTTCGGCCAGCGCATGGATGCGCGCCGCCGTGTCCGCATCCGGCAGCGCCGCCAGGAAGATGCGATGCTTTTGCGAGGGCCCGAATTTGCGGCGCGATCTCTGCGGCATGCCCGCATCCTATCGGCCGCATCGGCCGCCCGGAATGGAAGATTTCACGCAGCCGAGTGATGGCGCCCAGCCGCCGGATCGCGCGGGCCCTTCAGATATCCGGCGATCAGGCGCGTGGCGTTGTCGATGAGTGCCTCCATCGTTCCGTCGGAAAGCATCCGGGGATGATGCAGCACGGCGTTGTGCGTCAAAGCCTCGATCGTGGTCACGCAGACGAACGTCGCCAGATCCAGATCGTCGACGCAAATCTCGCCGCGATGCGTCTCCAGATAGGATCGGAACAGCGCGAAATTCTCCCGGCTGAACGTCTCCGCCTTCTCCAGATCGCCAACGCGCGGAATCTGCTCGGCCAGGACGCGATGCAGCTTGGGATCGATACGATGCGACCGGACCGCCATCGCAACGATCTCGCGCACGCCTTCCCCCACCGGCAGCATGAAGACCCGCGCCAGCTCGCCGCGAACGGTCTGCGCGATCTCTTCCTGATGGCGCGCGATCACGGCGGCAACGAGCGCTTCCTTGCCGGGGAAATACTGATAGAGCGAGCCGACGCTCACGCCCGCCATCTCGGCGATGTGGTTGGTGCTCGCCTTGTCGAAGCCTTCGCGCACAAGAATGCGAGCGGTCGCCTCCACCAGCGCGTCCACGGTGGCGCGCGAACGCCCCTGAGAGGCGTCTTTGCGGGGTTTTATGAGCGGGCGCTGCGCCATGGTTTCGCGTTTCCAATGCGAGTATGAAAAGCGAGTTATCACTCATATTCTATCCGGCGCGGAGGATAAAGGAAAGGACCCGCCATGCACGAAACATTGCAACGCCTGTTCCGTTACAAGGCATCGGCCAACGACGAGCTGCTGACGGTTCTCGCCGGGCTGGGCGAGACCTCGCCCGTCACCGCGCTGGCCATCAAGGCCCTGAGCCACAGCTATGTGGTGGACCGCATTTTCGCCGCGCATATGAAGCACGAGAAACACGGATATACTTCGGCCAATCTGAGCGAGATGCCGATGCTGAAGGACCTGTCCGCCGATATCCGCGCCAGCGACCGCGACTATATCGACTACGTCTCGGCGCTGGACAGCCGGCAGCTTGCCGAGCGGATCGATTTCACCTTCACCGATGGCGCGCTTGGCTGCATGTCGCGCGAGGAGATGCTGATGCATGTCATCACCCACGGCATCGGCCATCGCGGGCAGATCAGCGCCGTGATGATCCTCCACGGCATGACACCGGTGAAAGACGGCTTCACGACCTATCTGCACGAAGCGGAAGCGGCCATGCGGCGGCGCGCGGCATGACGCGCGCAAGCTACGGCATCGACGCGCCCGGCGCGGTGCGCGCGAATATTGTCCTCGGCGTGGTTTTCGCGGCCGCTGCGGCTGCCGGCGCCGCATGGTCCGTTCCGGCATGGATCATCACGGTCGCCGCGTTTCTGGCGGCACTGTGCTTCTTCTATGCGGCGGTCATGCTGTGGTCGAGCCTCGTGGCCAAGAAGCGCGTTTGTGCGCGTCTGGTCACGGCGCTTGCGCTTTCCGGGAACGAACGCGTGCTGGACGCCGGATGCGGCCGCGGACTGGCGCTCATCGCCTGCGCGAAAAAACTCACCACGGGCAAAGCCGTCGGCGTCGATTTGTGGGCCGCGAAGGATCTGTCCGACAACAACCCGAACGCGACATTGGCCAACGCGGCGGCGGAAGGCGTCGCGGATCATGTTGCGGTGGAAACCGGCGATATCACCAAACTGCCCTTCGCCGACGCATCCTTCGACGCGATCATCTCCATCACCGTGATCCACAACATCCCCTCGCGAGACGGGCGCGATCAGGCGTTGCGCGAACTGGCCCGCGTGCTGAAGCCGGGCGGCCGCGTGGCGATCTTCGATCTCCTGCACACCGCGCGCTACGCTCAGGTGCTGCGCGACGCGGGCCTGACGGTGGAAATCTTGTCGCGTGAGATATTGTGGCTGCTGCCCAGCCGCTCGCTGCTGGCGCGCAAGCCCTAGACGAAACCGCGCGGCCCCGGCAGCGTTACCTCCAGACGCCAAGCCCGGTGATCCCATGTCCGACTACGAACTTTACTATTGGTCCGTGCCGTTCCGCGGCCAATTCGTGCGCGCGGTTCTGGCCTTCGCCGGAAAGCACTGGACCGAAGCGGGCGACGACGCGATCACCAAACTGATGGAAGACCCGGTGAAGAAGATGCCGGTGCCGTTCATGGGCCCGCCGCTGCTGGTGGACAAAAGGGCGGACGTCGCCATCGCGCAAATGCCCGCGATCATCCTCTATCTGGGCGAGACGCTGAGCCTTCTACCCGACAGCCCTGCCCTCCGTGCGATGACATTGAAGATCGTCTGCGACGCCAACGACGTGATCGACGAGATGACGATTCAGGGCGGCATGCAGATGTGGACTGGCAAGCGCTGGAAGGCATTCGTGCCGCGCCTGAAGAAATGGATGTCGTTCTGGGAAGAAACCGGCCGCCGCCACGGCTTGAAAAAAGGCTCCGGCTTCCTCCTCGGCGGCGACGCACCCGGAATCGCCGACGTGATCACCGCCACGCTCTGGGGCACGATGACCGACCGCTTCCCGAAGATCGAAACCCTCCTCAAGACATCCGCACCCATGACAGCGGCGCTAACAAAACGCATCGCCGCGCTGCCGCCGCTGAAGAAACTCGCCATGCAAGCGGAGGACGATTATGGCGACGCCTGGTGCGGCGGCCAGATCGAGAAATCGCTGCGCAAGGTGCTGAAGGCCTAGCGCTCAGTGCATGTCCATCGCCGGCGTTCCGTCCGACCACGTCCCCACCGGCACGAGGAAAGTCCCATAGGCATCGGGCGCCATCGCAAAGGGATGCAGCACGGGCGAGCCGGAAGCATTCGCGCCCATATCCGCATCGCGCGCGGCGACGAAGAACATCAGATGCGGATGCCAGTGCGTGCCCTGTGTGCCCAGCTTCTGCTCTTTCGACAGCATGAACGACATGGCCCCCGGTTCCGGCATCAGATAGGTCTTTGCCGCGATCTCGGCCTTGGTGCGCGCGACCATCTGGGGAATCGTGAGCCCGGCCAGCACCCACTTCGCCCGCTCAAGATCGTGCGGCAGCACACTGCGCGCC
>JAFECN010000039.1 GCA_018242145.1 Pseudomonadota bacterium | reverse complement strand
TGCGGCGCGCGAGGCTGCCGGAGACGCCGCTGCGCTTGATGTCCGCAATCGTGGGCGTCACTTCGAACAGGAGTGCGTCGCAACCCTGCCCGAATTGCGCGATCAGGATTTTGTCACCGGGCTTTGCGCTTTCAAGCGCATGAGCGAGCATCAGAAGGGAATGGGCCGCGCCGCTGTCGCCGACATGGGACGCGAGATTGTCGCGCACCTTCGCCGGATCGATGCCGGATTGCGTGGCGAGCGTCTGGTCAAGCTTTGCGAACGGGCACGGCAGGATGAGGTGTGCGATATCCGACGCCGCAACGCCGGTCTTTTCCAGCAGCGCCTTGATCGCGGCGGGAACGATCTTCGAATAGCCCTCGTCGCGGATCCAGCGCTCTTCCCAGCCATAATCGTAATCTTCATCGCCGCCACGGAAGTGATCTACGAAATCCAGCGTCAGCGAATGGCTGCCAAGGAATTTGGCGATGACCTTGTCTTTGCCGACAGTGAAGGCGGCAGCGGCATCGCCATAGGCCATTTCCTGCGAAGAGGCGGCGCGCGCCTTGCGCTTCTCGCCCGCAACAACCAACGGCGACGCCATGCGGCCCGAAGCGACACCATCGAGCGCGGCAAGCAGCGCCGATGTTCCGGCGCGCTGCGAGGAGGAAATATCTGTCGAGGAGATACCGTCTTTGAGACTCAAGGCGCCGGCGACGATGCCCGCATTCTGCCGGTCGGAAAACGGCAGCGTGGTCGAGGCAAAATAAAGACCGTCCACGAAGGCGCGGTCCGTGATCGGGTCTTGCGCGGGCAAGCAATCGCGCGCGGCTTCCACGGCCATGGTGACGGCGTCTTCATCCCAGTTCGCCATGCTGCGCTCGCCTTTGGCGGCGCCCATCAAGCCGGGCGCGAACCAGGCATTGGCTTGCGCGATGGCTTTGCGCTGCAGGCGCAGCCGCGGGACGTATGCGCCATAAGACGTGATGCCGATCATGTCCTGTGCCTTGCGAGATTTCCTGTCGCGGCGAAGAAACCAGCTTTGGCGGGGTCAGGCAACGCTCAGGACGGCGCTGCGATGCAGCTCAGGCCTTTGTCGCGAAGCTGGCTGCAGAAGTCCGCCGCGCTCACGCCCGCAGGCGCTTGCGTGCGCAGACGCCAGAAGTGACCCTTGCCGGGAATGTCCGCCTCCACGATGCGCGGCGATGCGCCGTCCAGCAGATTGCCCGCCGCTGCGGAAGCCTTGTTCCAGCCGAGCGCGGCATCGCCCTGACTGCGCCACGCGCCAAGCTGGACGAGATCACCTCTGTTGCCCACTGGCGCGCCCGCGGACGGTTGCGGCGGGACGAAGGACGCGATCCGCGCCACGGGCGCCGGTTTGGTCTTGTGCACGTCGAGAATGGCCGGACGCAGCATGAGACCGTCGGATGCATCGTCGGACACGGGCGTTGCCTGCCGCTGCTTCTCTTCACGCGCGGCGGAAGGCGGCGCGGCGGGTTCATCGGGCGCGCGCAAGGCATAGGTGTTTCCGACGGAAGCAAGCGCGGCCATGCGCCTGTTCGCCGCCGCAAAGTTTCCGTTTGCCGCGAGCGCGCGTTGATAGAAGGCCTTCGCCATCACCGGATCGCCCTGCGCTTCGGCGACGCGGCCAAGCCCATAGAGCGGATATTCCGGCTGATCGTTTCCGGCGGCGAGCGAGGCCTGATAGTCGGTGCGCGCCTCGGCATAGCGGCCGGTGCGGCGATAGGCATTGGCGCGGTTGTTGAGCGCGGTCGCGTAGCCCGGCACCTGCTCCAGCGCGCGCGAGTAGTCGGCGATGGCGTCGTTGGTGCGACCGAGTTCGTCCAGCGTCACGCCGCGGTCGAAATAGGCGCGCGCGAGATCGCCGCGCGGCAGCAACTGCGAATCGATGGCCTTGGTAAAATCCTTCACCGCTTCGGCGCGACGGCCCATCTGTTCGCGCGCCAGCCCGCGATCCATCAGAAGGTAAGCGCCGTCCAGCGGATCGGTGACGCCGGCGGCCAGCATCTGCGTCGCCATGGTTTCGGCGTCCTGCGCGCGGCTCTCGCGCAAGACGGTGGCGATGGCGGCGAGCGACGGCGAATCCTGCGCGCAGGCGGGTGCGAACAGCACCAGCGCGATCAGGCTCCCGCAAATGAGAGGCTTCAGACGCAAGCCAAGACTCCGGCAATATCAATTAGATACGATGATATTTCCGGTACCACTCCACAAAGCGCGGAATGCCTTCGGCGAGCGGAATTCTGGGGACAAAACCGAAGTCCTGTGCCGCTTTGGCAATGTCGGCGTAGGTTTCGCGCACATCCCCCGGCGGACCCTTCGCATCTTCTATCCGTGCGCGCTTGCCGGTGGCCTCTTCGATGAGGCGAATCAGCGTCAGCACCTCTTCAGGATGGCTGTTGCCCAGATTGTAGATGCGATGCGGCGCCTGCCGCGCTTCACCAGCAAAGGGCGTCTCCGCGATGCGCACCAATGCGGCGACGATATCGTCGATATAGGTGAAATCGCGCTTCAGCTTTCCACCACCGAACACGGGGATGGGACGATCGTGCAGGATCGCATCGGTGAAGAGCCAATAGGCCATATCCGGCCTGCCCCACGGGCCATAGACGGTGAAGAAACGCAGCGCCGTTTGCTGCAGGCCATAGAGCTCGGCATAAGAATGCGAGAGCAGTTCGCCTGCGCGCTTCGTGGCGCCATAGTATGACACCGGATGATCGGCGCGGGCCGTTTCGGAATAAGGCGCCTGGGTGTCGTTGCCATACACCGAACTCGATGAGGCATAGACGAGTTGGCTGAGGCCTTTCATGCCGCGCGCGAATTCCAGCACATTGTGATGGCCGACGAGATTGGCACGGGTATAGGCGGCGGGATCGGTCAGCGCGTACCGCACACCGGCCTGCGCGGCCAGATGGAGGATGAGGTCGTATTGCTCATGGCCCGCTGCCTGCGCGAGGGCGCCAGGCTCGACGATGTCGCCTTGCACGAAGCGGAAATTTTTCGTGCCTTCCAGTTCTTTCAGCCGGGCGCGTTTCAGCGCGGGATCGTAATAGGCATTGAGATCGTCGATCGCGGTCACGGCATGGTCGCGGCCCAGCAGCGCTTTTGCCGCATGAGATCCGATAAACCCCGCGCCGCCGGTGAGAAATATCCGCATGGTTCCGAAGCCTTAAAGCCGAATAGACTCCGCATCAAGTGGACCGCGACGGCCCGCTATGCCAATAAGACCTGTCACCCCTTCCGCATGAAAACCCATGGCCAAACCCACTCCGATCCGCAAAGCCGTTCTTCCCGTCGCCGGCATGGGCACGCGCTTTCTGCCCGCCACCAAAGCCGTGCCGAAGGAGATGCTACCCGTCGTGGACAAGCCGGTGGTCCAATATGCGGTGGAGGAAGCACGCGAAGCGGGGATCGAGCAATTTGTCTTCGTCACCGGCCGCGGGAAGATGGTGATCGAAGATCACTTCGATCACGCCTACGAACTAGAGGCCTTGCTCAAGGAGCGCGAGAAGACCAAGGAGCTGCACTCGCTTCTGGAAAGTCTGCCGCAGTCCGGTTCGGTGAGCTTCACGCGCCAGCAGAAGCCGCTGGGCCTGGGCCATGCGGTGTGGTGCGCGCGCCACTTCGTCGGCAACGAGCCCTTCGCCGTTTTGCTGCCCGACGATCTGTGCGTCGGCAAGCCGGGTGCGCTGAAGCAGATGGTGAAGGCCTATAACGAGGTGGGCGGTGGCGCGGTGATCGCTGCCGAAAAGCGCCCGCAGTCGGAAATCCATCGCTACGGCGTGATCGCTCCGGGCAAGACCGATGGCAATGTGCTGGAGGTCAAAGGCATGGTGGAGAAGCCCAAAGCGGAGAAAGCGCCGTCGCTGCTGCGCATTGTCGGTCGTTACATTCTGCCCGCGGAAATCTTCTCCGAACTCGACCGGCAGGAAAAAGGCGCCGGGGGCGAAATCCAGCTTACGGACTCCATGCAGAAGCTGATCGGCCGCCACCCCTTCCACGCGGTCGAGACCAAATGCGACTGGTATGACTGCGGCGACAAGGTAGGCTTCCTGCAGGCCAACATCGCCGTGGGCCTGACGCGGCCCGATATCGCACCCGCCCTCAAAAAAGCACTAGCCGGGGTCAAGCCCTGACCACCCCTTCCGGGGGCGGGCTGTCCTTAACCCAAGTCCGGGCAGCCGCTTGCGCGGGTGCCAAGGCTGGTTTAATTCCTGCCCGCTCATTTTGGCCGGGGTATCTCAAATGCGGAATATGATTGTCGGCGTGGTTTTGGCCGCGGCGTTGCTTGCCGGGCTTTTTGCGCTGGCCCACTACTACCCCGCCCAGATCGGCATGCAGGACCCCACGACGGCCGCGAACGACGTCCAGCCCGGCTTCATCGGGACCAAGGCTGTCGGTCCGTGGGTGCTGATCTGCAAGGCCGGCCCCAAGATCACGACCGAGAACGGCATGGGCCGTTGCCAGGTGAGCCTGATCTATCACCGCAAGGAAACCCCCAAACAGGCGCTCCTGATCGTGACCTTCCGCGTCCAGGGCACCGCCCAGCACCTGGTGGCCATCGCAGTTGTGCCGCCCGTCGTGAAGAAGGGCGACGAGATGGACATGCAGGCGGGCGAAAAGCGCCTCAAACTGCCGATCTCGATCTGCAAGCCGAACGAATGTGCCGCGGCCGTGACGCTGGCGCCGCAGGGCGAGAAAGACCTTCTGGCGGTTCCGCAGGCGGCCCTGTTCTTCCCGCCCGGCCCGGACGGAAAGCGCCGGGGCGTTCCGGTGCCGTTTTTGGGACTGCCACAGGCCATCGTGGCGATGCGCCGGGCGGAGAAGTAACGCTCTCGCGAAGCGCGCATTAGACGCAGCAAGCGTTTCAGCTTGGCCGCGTCGCGGATGTCTGCCCGATCCGGCGTTGCGAGAGCGGTTTCCCGCTTGTCCCGCCATCTTCACAGATCGGCGCGTGATCGCGGCAAAGCTCCCGCAAAAGGCGGGGAATATCAGCAGAGTTAGAGCTTAGACAAATGACTCAGCCCACTACTTCACAGCAGAGTGGCTGCCGCTTCGGTATCCGGCTGTGAACCGTAACAAGCGAATAGGAAGGAGCCGCCTCCGCATGGGTCGCGAAGGCGGCATTTTCTTCCGCTAGTTTCCCCCACCTGCCGCAATCACATTTCCCCCACCTGCTGCAATCACGCCGGCGCCATTCCGATTCACCTGGACATTCATGCCCGCGTTGGGCCGGTACTGCGCCGTGGCGCCGCGGCGAATGTTCATCGGCTGGCGCGTAGCGCCATGGTAATGGGGATATTGGGGACCATTGTTGTTGTCCCACGCCGCACAGCCCCATTCAAATTGGTTGACATAGCCGTTGCAGCCATTGGCCAACGCCGGCGTCGCCGCGCCGAGAGCCAGAAGCGTCACAGCGGCACATCCGCAAAGAAGAGTTCGCATAGCCATTCCTCTCACCTGATGCCGGTCCGGCCGCGTCCGGCTTTTCGGCAGACAACATCGTCGCGGTGGATGGAAGGTTACAAAGATCGCATGTTGAAAGCTGTGAATGGCGCTTGAACCGGTCGTCGAAACGCGGCGCGCTGAATTTCCAGCGGGAACGGCGGCTGTGTCGTTCTCCTTCGGAACTGCTCTTTCCAAGCATCGACATCCGGTCGATCTGACGCGCCTGTTTTCGTCCGGTCAGAAGCGGCGGACATATGAATGGCAATCCATTCTATGTTTGCGGGGCCAACCAGCACGGCGAAGGGATGCGGCCCGGCTACAACCTGGCGCCGGATTGATCTCACATCTGCTTCGCGCCTGGGGCAAGGAAGTGTCGTCCACGCGGTACGATTGTCTGTGTGAGTGAGAGCGCGCTGCGCTGCTTATCGTATCGCGCCGGCATGTCCTGGATCGGCTATTGCCGCCGGCTGCGGAGTCGTCGCCACGGGTTTGAGATAAACCTCACCAAGATCTTTCACCACCCGGGACCCAACCGCCAGTTTGATCCAGATTTTCCGGGGCAGTTCGACCCTAAGGCGCTTTCCGTCGTCCAACTGAAGTATGACGAAGTAGGTCGTGGACGTCGACTTATAGTCGTCGTCGTCAACATCTTCGGTAACTTTTGTTTTCTTGTCGACCACGACGCCACTATAGGCCATCTTTTTCAGTCTTGCGTTTCGCTGCCAGTTTAACGCCAAGAAGATAACGACGAGGGCAATTCCGAGCCCTATGAGCCAAGGATTGTCGGGCTGATCCATGCGAAGCTCCCTTGCGCGATAACAGAATTGCCACGATGCCGGACCATTCCGGTCCCTGGCACCGCTCCAACGTCGGGTTCAGTTTGGTTTGGTGCCCGTCACATGGACCGAATTGTCTTTTCCATCGAACCCGATCCAATACTGCATTCGTCCGGTGCTATTGTCGCTCGCGACAACGAGCGCCGAACACTTTGCCACCGCGCTGGTTCGCGAGAGCGATTTGACGTCGCTGATCGACTTCAGGATCACATGAGACTGTTTGGCGATGTCGCCAAGCGCGGAGGTCACGGCGGCATCGTTGCATTGCGCCAGCGCCGGTTGGGCCGTCACATCCTTCCAACCTCGCGCCAGATGATTGATCCCGGTGGCAAGAAGAACGACGCCAACGCCGATCATGACATATTTTCGTGTGCGCGAAGGCTTGGCAACGGCTGGCTGCGGCGAACGCGCGGCTTCCTCGGTGGTGGTCATAGAACGCCTCCTTTAAGCACGCTCAAGATTGAGCTGACCGGTACGCTTCATCACCTTGTCGCCCACGAACAAGCTGTCCCATTGCTTTTGATCCACGGAAACCGTTTTGCCTTGTCCGTTCTTCAACGACAAAACCAAGCGATAGATCGTCGGCATATCGTCCTCCGGCGGCACGATCGTCTTTTCCACGACCACGCCCTCATAACCGTCGCGTCTGGCACGCGAAATCGAGACCCACGCTATGACGCCGCATACAGCAAGCGTCCCGATCACGGTAAACACGGATGCGATGACGCCGCTTTCATCCATGGAAATAGCTCTGGAGCCCGTTTGCGAGGATCAGTTGCAGGGAACGTGCGTCTCGGCGCCGGTGTGGTTCTCCGACCCCGAGACCTGGCTGATGGACCAGTCCCCGAAATCGCTTTTGTGGGCAATATAAAGCTGCGACACATCCTGCGCCGTGCAGCCGGGATTGCTGGGATCGAAGTGGTTGCGGGTACGCACTGTGTATCGGGCGAGGATGTTCCAGTATGTCGTGCCGCCGGGGATACCATAAACTTCGGCTGTGTGCGCAGCACGCGCCGGCCCGACCCGGATTTGGTGAAAGTCCACGCTTTGCTTCACGAAGTCGGTGCTGGGAAACAACGCTACGATTGTTTTTTCGATCGCCGATTGCGGCGGTCCGGAAGAGGCTGCCTGGGATTGGCGCGTGCAGGCCATGCATGACAGGGCGAGAATGGCAACAAGCAGTATGCGATTCATGGCGGCACCTCCGAACGTCACCGCCACCCTATCGCGGGCGTGTGCCATCGGCTGTGAATGGGATTTGAACGCGTGCGAGAAGAACGGATCGTTCGGCTGTCAAAGGAAAAGCCATGTTAAAGATCGGTCGGTCCGCTTTCCTCGGCTGCGGGGATCGCTGCTTCCAGCGCATCGACGAGAGAAGACAGTTCCGGCCACTGCGCCCCTTGTTGCAGCTTCTCCGAGAGCGCGTCGGCCGCAGCAGCCAATGCGGGCCACAGAAACTGCGCCGCGAGACCGGCCAGACGATGGGCTGCCTCAGAATCTGCACTGCCATCCCGTATCGCGTTTGCGAGTTCATATGCCCGCAAGCGTATCTGGCGATGCGCCGCACGCCCAAGCGCCGCAAGTTCTGCGGCGCCCTCCGGGTTTTCCGCATCACGCGGGGAAAGCAAGCCTGCAAGCGCAAAAAGCGCTTCCCGCAATTCCGGCATAGCCAGCGGTTTGCGCAATATGCGCGCCGCACCGGCCTCAAGCGCTTGGGCATGAACGGCCGGATCGCTGTTGGCTGTTATGATCAAGGGGATGGGGCGCCCATGACCCAAATTGCGCGCGGCCCGCACCACTTCGATCCCCGACGCGCGCGGCATATAAAGATCGGCCAGCACGACATCGAAGGATTCTTTCCGGAGCGCTTCGATGGCCTCCTGTCCATCAATGGCTTCGCTCACCCGATGTCCGTCTTTGCGCAGCAGCATGGCCATGGCTTGCCGGTTGAGGCTCACATCGTCCGCAAGCAGGATGGAAAGCGGTATGCACCGCTGAGGCTCGGCAACGATCGCGGGCGACGCGAAACCGACTTCGGCCGCGAAGGAAAAGATGAAGCGGGCACCGCCCTCTTCCCGGTTTTCGGCCGACAGCGTCCCAGCCAGGCGTTCGGCGATACGCCGCGCGATGGCAAGACCCAAGCCAATACCCTGGCCGTCGCCGCCGCGCACGCCGCGTTCAAAAGGCTCGAAGATGCGGCGCAATTCGGACTCGCAAAGCCCGGTGCCGTCGTCCTCGATCCGTATGGTGATGCGGACTTTCGCATCCTCCCGCCGGGCCGAGGCGCGGACCCATATGTTTCGGCCGCCGTACTTCACCGCGTTCGAAAGCAGGTTGCGCACGACCTGTCGCACGCGACCGCCGTCGGTCAGGACGCTGGCCGGAAATTCCTCTCCAACCTCGACCTCGATGGTGTTGCCGGTGCCTGCGAGGAGCTGCGCCTCGCTTTTCAGGAGAAGACCTATATCCGTCGCTTTCGCGATCACCGGCGCTTCGCCCGCGGAGAGCGCGCCATAGTCGGTCAGATCGTCTGCAATCCGCTTCAAGCCGCCGAGTATGTCCTGCAGAGCGGTGACATCTAATGCCTCGGGCCGCTCCTGGGCGATATCGAGCAGGCTTTGCATGCCTTGCATCGGCGTCCGCAACTCGTGGGCAACATCGGCCAAAAGACGGGACTTCGCGCGATCCGACATTTCGGCGATGCGCGCTTCGGCGATGGCACTTTCGAGCGCCGGCGTGGCCTGTTGTGGTGACGGCGCTTCCTGCTTGGCGCGCGCACCCCATTTGTGCCAGATCTCCTGCGCGCGCGCCGCATAAGACTCGGCCAGGGTGTGATCGCCAAACGTCAACGCCGCATCGCGCGCCAGCTCGGCGGCGATTCCCGCCTCGAGCATGCTCGATCCTTTCTGCGCTTCCTCGACGGCGGCCTTATATTTTGCGAGCGCTTCGGGCTTTCTGGCTTGCGCCAGGCGCTCGGCCTCGACGATGGCGAACTTGGCGGCGAAGTCGCGGGGATTGAGACGCGCGGCTCTTTTCAAATAAGCGAAATCGCGCCGATAAACGTTCTTGCCTGTTTTCAGCCGGGCCAGCGACTCGTGGAAGCACCAGATCGGTCCGCCGGAATGGGCCCGAAATCCGTTTTTTTGCGGGCGCAGATTGGCGGCCACCATCGCCGCGCCGTGCCAGTCTCGAAGAAAGCTGTGCATTTCCAACGCATGAAGCGGCTGCATTGTCGCCCGGGTGAAACGCTCCGGCCGGGCGGCTGT
>JAFECN010000399.1 GCA_018242145.1 Pseudomonadota bacterium | reverse complement strand
GCCAACCGGAAAGAACGCAGGGACTATGAAGAAGAAAACGAAAATCGCTCCTGACACGCCGGACGATGAAAACCCCGAATGGACGGCGCGTGATTTTGCCGAGGCGAAGCGCGTCTGGGAAATTCCCGAACTCGCGCATCTGTCCAAGCGTAAGCCCGGCGAACGCGGGCCGCAGAAGGCGCCCACCAAGCAGCAAGTGACGCTCCGGCTGGACCGCGACGTGATCGATCGTTTTCGCTCCACAGGTTCCGGCTGGCAGAGCCGGATCAACGAAGTGCTGCGCAAGGCCAAGGTAGGCTAGACTTCTCGCAGGAATCGGAAAACGCATGCGCCAATATCACGATCTGATGGAAACCGTGCTCAGGAAGGGCGTGGAGAAACGCGACCGCACGGGTACCGGCACGATCTCCATCTTCGGCCATCAGATGCGCTTCGATCTTTCCGAAGGCTTTCCGCTGCTGACGACGAAGAAGCTGTTCACCAAGGCGATCATCTACGAGTTGCTGTGGTTTCTCGCCGGAGACACCAACATCCAATATCTCAAGGATCACGGTGTCGGCATCTGGGATGAATGGGCGGACGCGAACGGCGATCTGGGGCCGGTCTATGGCCACCAGTGGCGCTCATGGCCCGATGGGCATGGCGGCACGATCGACCAGATCGCGAACCTGATCTCCGACATCAGGACGACGCCGGATTCGCGGCGGCTGATCGTGACGGCGTGGAATCCGGCAGATGTGCCGAAGATGGCGCTGCCGCCCTGCCACTGCCTGTTCCAGTTCTATGTCGCGAACGGGAAATTGAGCTGCCAGCTCTACCAGCGCTCGGCCGACATCTTCCTGGGCGTGCCGTTCAATATCGCGAGCTATGCGCTGCTCACCATGATGATCGCGCAGGTGACGGGGCTGAAGCCGGGCGAGTTCATCCATAGCTTCGGCGATGCGCATCTCTATCTGAACCATCTGGATCAGGCGCGCGAGCAGCTCACGCGCAAGCCTTATCCGCTGCCCATCATGACGATCAATCCGGCGGTGAAGAGCATCTTCGATTTCCGGTACGAAGACTTCAAGCTGGAGAATTATCAGGCGCATCCGCACATCAAGGCGGAAGTGGCGGTTTGAAAAGAAAGGCCCGGAGTTTCCTCCGGGCCTTTTGCTTTCACGATCCGCGATCCTAGTAGAACTGGCCGTACACGACTTCCAGGATCTCGCCGGTATAGCGATCGATCAGGATGGCGTCGTCGCCATAACGCACCCATACGGTGCCCGGCGGCGGCGCGCCGAGGCCGTAATAGGCGTAGTCGTCGATCCAGTAGTCGTTCGCCCAGAAGATGGACGGCAGCGTCATGCCGAACGTCCAGCGCTGATACGCGTAGCCGCGCGGCCAGCGCCACCGTTCGCCGCGATAGCGATAGTGATGCCGTGCATGGACATTGCGGCGGTTAAACCGGCCCTGCCAGCTATTGCGATGATCGCCGCGGTTCGACCAATTGTGGTTGTCGCGATTGCGGTCGCGATTCCAATTGTCGTTGTGGCCGCGGTTGTTGTCGCGATTCCAGTTGTTGTTGGGGCCGCGATTGTTGTCGCGATGCCGGTCGCGGTCATGGCGGTTGGCATCGTTGCGCTGATTGCGCACGGCATTGTTATAGACCGCGCCCGGTGAGGCGGTGGTCGGCACGATCCCGTGATTGGGGCGGCCCTGCATGGGCGCGCGATTTTGCATCGCCGGATGCCGGTCCCTTGCCGGCCCGGGCTGGGCAGGCGGCCCTGCTTTGGCGCCAGGCGGCGATGGCGGCTTCTGCGGGCCGCCGTTGTTTCCGCCATGGCGGTTGCCATGGTCGCCGCCGCGATTGGTTTGGCTTTGATCATCCTGCTTGTGATGCTCTTTGGCGAAAGCCGCCGGCGATGCCAACATCAGCGCCGCGGCCGCCGCAGAGACGAGAATCAACTTCATGAAGAATGTCCCTTCGAAAAGGTGAGGCCCCATACCTACAACCGAAAATACGCGAGATCGGCCAAAGTTCCATCACCAGTTTACCGATTGCTGCGCTGCACCTATCGTCGGTGCCCTGAAAACGGCGGATTCCATGACAAATTTTTCCATTCGACGCGCGCGGAACGGGGACGAAAGCCTTGTCCTGTCGCTGCTGCACGCATTGGCCAGCTACGAGAAGCTGCTGGACCGTTTCCACATCGACGAAGAGGTCATCCGCCGCGATTATCTGTGCGAGCGACCGCTGATGAACTGCGATATCGCCTTCGAAGGCGCTGCGCCGGTCGGCATCGCCACATGGTACTGGACCTATCACAGCTTCGCCGCGCGGCGCGGTATTTTCCTCGAAGATCTGTTCGTGACGCCGGAAACGCGCGGCAAGGGGTACGGCAGGGCGCTGCTATCGCATCTGGCGCGCAACGCGCTCGATGCTGGCGGCGGGCAGGTCGAGTGGGAAGTGCTGGACTGGAACGAGCCCTCCATCGCGTTCTACGAAAGCATCGGCGCCAAACGGCAGGGCGGCTGGTTCACCTATCGGCTGCAGGATGAAGCCCTGAAGAAGATGGCATCGTGAGCGCGCCGATTTCCTTTGTCCTGGCGCGCGCCAACAATGGCGTGATCGGCGCGAACAACGCGATCCCGTGGCGCATCCCCGAGGACATGAAGCGCTTCAAGGCGCTCACCATGGGCAAGCCCATCGTCATGGGCCGCAAGACCTGGGACAGCTTTCCGAAAAGGCCGCTGCCGGGACGCACCAACATCGTCATCACCCGCGATGCCAACTGGCGCGCGGATGGCGCGGTTGTCGTTCACGCGCTCGACGAAGCATTGGCGCGGGCACAAAGCGAAAACCCGGCGGAAATCGCCGTGATTGGCGGCGCGGAGATCTGGAAGCTCGCGCTGCCGCTGGCGAGCCGCATTCATCTGACGGAGGTGCATATGGACGCGCAGGGGGATGTATCCATACCGGCGTTCGATGCGGCGCATTGGCGGGAGAAGGATCGGGAGGATCATGTCACGGCAGATGGGCTTCGCTACAGCTATGTAACGTTGGAGCGACGTTGACCCCTTGCGCGCCGCGACAAGGAGGCTAGCCTTCGCGCCAACGCTATCGAAGGGAAACGCCATGAAATTCCGTGAGCTTGCCACCGGCCTGAAAT
>JAFECN010000398.1 GCA_018242145.1 Pseudomonadota bacterium | reverse complement strand
GCCCTCACATGCCTTTCCATTCCGGGTAGAGGGGACGTCCATGAGCCTGATTTTCGAGTCGAACTTTTACGCCTTCGGCTTTTACGTTGCGCTGAACGCGCTCATCATGCTGGTTCTGGGCATTCTGGTGGTGCGCGCCCGCGTGACCACCCGCACCGACATCGGCGATGGCGGCTTGCCGGAAATGGCGGGGCCGCTGCGCGCGCACGGCAACAACACCGAATATGTCCCCATGGCGCTGCTGCTTCTGTGGGCGCTGGCGTCGGTTCCGCCGTCCGCCTCGATCTGGGTCATGCACGGCGCGGGCGCGACGCTGACCATCGGCCGCATCTGCCACGCGATCGGCCTGAGCCAGTCCACCGGCCCCGGCACGCTGCGCCTCGTGGGCACAATGCTGACATGGATTTCGTTCATCATCGGGATCGTTGGGGTGTTCTATCTCGTTTTCTTCGGACAGGTCTGAACTCCGGCGGCACGCATTGGCAAGCAAGAAAAACAAAGAAGAAATCCTCGATCGCCTGATCCAAGCGGCCCGCAAGGCGGGCGCGGATGCCGCCGACGCGCTTCTGGTCGAGAGCGTATCCGCCGGCGTCTCCTACCGGCTCGGAAAGCTCGAAGACGTGGAACGCGCGGAATCCACCGATCTGGGCCTGCGGGTGTTCGTGGGCGCGCAGGTGGCTTTCGTGTCCTCGACCGATCTGTCGCAAGAGCGGCTGGCGGAATTGCCGCAGCGCGCCGTCGCGATGGCGAAGCTGGCGCCGGAAGACAAATATGCGGGCCTCGCGCCGAAGGACCTGCTGGCGCGCGACTGGCCGTCGCTCGATCTCGAAGATGCGAACGAGCCGTCCACCGACACGCTGATCGAATTGGCGCGCGGCGTCGAAGGCGCAGCGATGGCGGTGAAGGGCATCACCAATTCCGAAGGCGGCGGCGCGAGCTATGGCCGCTCCGCCATCGCGCTCGCCACCAGCGAAGGCTTCCGCGGCGGCTATGCCGCGACCAGCCACGGCATCGGCGTGGCCGTGCTGGCGGGCGAAGGCACCGGCATGGAGCGCGACTATGCGGACTCCAGCGCGCGCCACGCGGCCGACATGGAAACGCCTGAAGCCGTCGGCAAGCGCGCGGGCGAGCGCACGGTGAAACGGCTAAATCCCCGGCAGGCGAAATCGCAGCGCGCGCCGGTGGTTTACGATCCGCGTATCTCCGCATCGCTGGTGGGAAGTTTCGCGGGCGCGATCTCCGGCGCCTCCATCGCGCGCGGCGTCAGCTTCCTGAAAGACCGGATGGGGCAGCAGGTGTTCGGCCCTTCCATCAACATCATCGACGATCCGCATCGCATCCGCGGGCTTCGCTCCAAGCCGTTCGACGGCGAAGGGGTGGCGAACCGCAAGATGGCGCTGATCGAAAACGGCGTGCTGACGGCGTGGCTTCTCGACACCGCCAGCGCCCGCCAGCTTGGCCTCGTCACCAACGGCCATGCGGCGCGCGGCACGGGCGGGCCGCCCGCGCCTTCCACAACCAATCTCTACATGGCGCCCGGCACGCTTTCGCCCGATGCACTGATGGCCGACATCAAGGAAGGCTTCTACGTCACCGAGACGATGGGCTTTGGCGTGAACGGCGTGACGGGCGATTACAGCCAGGGCGCGGCGGGCTTCTGGATCGAGAACGGCAAGATCGCCTATCCCGTGTCGGGCATGACCATCGCGAGCAATCTGAAGGATATGTTCCTCAATCTCACGCCCGCGAACGATCTGGAATTCCGGCGCGGCACGAATGCCCCGACGATCCGCGTGGAAGGCATGACCATTGCCGGCTCGTGAAGCCGGGCTCGCCGACGACCGGTCGCTGATCGAGGATGCCGTGCGCGCGGCGGGCGCAATCGCCAGGCGCTATTTCGGCGGCGACTATCGCCGCTGGAACAAGAGCGCGGGCCAGCCCGTGACCGAGGCCGATCTCGCGGTGGACACCTATCTGCGCGAAACGCTGAAGAAGGCGCGGCCGGACTATGGCTGGCTGTCGGAAGAAACCGAAGACGATACGTCCCGGCTGGGAAAGGCGAATGTTTTCGTTGTCGATCCCATCGACGGCACCATCGCCTTCCTGAAGAAGCGGCCGCATTTCACGATATGCGCGGCGCTGGTGCGCGACGGCAGGCCTGTGATCGGTGTCGTGCTCAATCCGGTGCTGGAGGAATGTTTCGCCGCCAATATCGGCGAAGGCGCCACATTGAACGGCGCGCCGATCCATGTTTCGGACCGCGCGGAGCTTGAAGGCTGCCGCATGTGCGCGGCGCGGTCCATGTTCGAACATCCGGCATGGAACGATCCGCCGAACCGCCCCTGGCCGCCGATGCATATCGAGACGCGCAATTCCGTCGCCTACCGCATGGCGCTGGTGGCGAGCGGCGCCTATGACGCCACCCTCGCCTTGTCGGCGAAACGCGACTGGGATATGGCAGCGGCGGACATCATCGTGCGCGAAGCGGGCGGCATCGTCACCACGCATGACGGAACGATCCCGCGCTACAATGGCGAGAGCACCCTACAGCCCTCGCTCATCGCGGCGGGGCCGAAGCTGCATGCGCAAATCCTGTCCCGCGTGCGGCACATCCATCTGCAGAGGTAAGCCATGGCCGAGCATGAGCCCAAACAGCTTCTCCATCTCGTCTTCGGCGGCGAACTGGTGTCGCCGCGCAGCCACGAATTCAAGGACCTCACCAAGCTCGATATCGTGGGCATGTATCCCAGTTACGCCGAGGCGCTGAAGGCCTGGCGCGGCAAAGCGCAAGGAACGGTGGACAACGCGAATATGCGTTATTTCGTCGTCCATATTCACCGGCTGATGGAGCCGGATTTGCATTAACCCCTTCCCGGCCCAGCAAATTCCGGCGCTGAAAAAGTCCCCTTTCCGCCGGGGCCGTGCTAGACCGGCGCCCGTATGAATGCTCGCCCGGACAACCTGACCGCTGCCGCACCCCTGCCGACCGCGAAACGGCCCGGCGACTGGGATGCCGTGCGCCGGATCGTGCGCGGCTATCTGGGCAATCGCTGGGGGCTGCTGGCGCTCGGCATTCTCTGCATGGTCGTGTCCGCGGCGATGACCGGCATGATGGCCGGGCTCATCAACCCGGCGATCAAGCGCGTCTTCATGCTGAAACATCCCGACCAGTTCCTGATCGTGCCGCTGGAATACATGGCGGTGATCATCGTGCGCGCGGTCGCCAGCTTCGGCGAGCAATCCATCACCAACACCATCGCCGAGCGCGTGAGCGCCGATATCCAGCGCGACATGTTCCGAAGCCAGATCCGCCTCGACATCGGCGGGCTGAACGCCGTGCATTCCTCCGAGATGATCTCCAAATTCCTCTACGACACCACGCTGCTGCGCAATGCGATCACGCGCGGCATTCTGGCGATGGGGCGCGAGATCCTCACCCTCATAGCCATGATCGTCGTGATGGTGTGGAATAGCTGGCAGTTGTCGCTGATTTCGCTGGTGCTGCTGCCGCCGGTGGTGTGGGTGATCGACAAGATCAGCCGTTCCTTGCGCAAATCCTCCACGCGCGGCATGGAAGAGACGGGCACCTTGTCCAAATCGCTGACCGAAGCCTTGACCGGGCGGCGCATCATCAAGGCCTACAATCTCGAAGAGCATGCGACCGCCATGGCGAATGCGCGCATCGACCGGCGCCTGCGCTATCTGTTGAAGGCGGTGCGCGCGCGGTCCGCGGCCGTGCCGTCCACCGACATGATCGGCGGCGTGGCGGCGGCCATCACTTTTGCCATCGCCGGTTATATGAGCCTGCACGGCACGCTGGCGGTGAACCAGTTCTTCGCGTTCCTCGCCGCCATGCTGCTGGCGCAACAGCCGGTGCGCAATCTGAGCCAGCTTCAGACCGTTTCCACCGAAGGCCTTGCCGCCGCCAACCGCATCTTCGCCGTCATCGACGCCAAGCCGGAGATCGCGGACCGCCCGGACACGAAGCCGCTGACGGCGGTGCGCGGCGCCGTGCGCTTCGATCATGTGTCGTTCCACTACAATCCCGACGCGGCGGCGCTTCAGGATGTCTCGCTCGATGTGCAGCCGGGCCAGAAGATCGCGCTGGTGGGGCCGTCTGGCGCGGGCAAGACGACGGTCTTCAATCTTCTGTTGCGGTTCCACGATATCGACGGCGGCAGCATCACCATCGACGGGCAGGACATCCGCGATGCGACGCTGGGCTCGCTGCGCGATCACATCGCGCTGGTGACGCAGGAGCCGTTCCTGTTCGACGAGACGATCGCGGCGAACATCGCGCTGGGCCGCAGGGACGCGACGCGCGAAGAGATCGTTGCCGCCGCAAAGGCGGCCGCCGCGGACGATTTCATCATGGCGCAGGCGGACGGATACGATTCCGACGTGGGCGAAAGCGGATTGAAGCTGTCCGGCGGGCAGCGCCAGCGCATCGCCATCGCGCGCGCCATGCTGCGCAACGCGCCGATCCTGCTGCTGGACGAAGCGACATCGGCGCTCGACACCGAAAGCGAGCGCCATGTGCAGGAGGCGCTGTCGCATCTGATGGAAGGGCGCACCACCATCGTGATCGCGCACCGCCTCTCCACCGTTCTGGATGCCGACCGCATCTATGTGATGGATCGCGGGCGCATCGTGGAATCGGGCACCCATGCCGAACTGATCGCCCAGGACGGCCTCTATGCGCGCCTTTATCAGCGCGGTCTCGACGATCGGGAGCATAGCTAGATGGCCGCGCCGCTGGGGCTTGCCGCCTATCGGCTGGCGACGATGGCCCTTGCGCCCGCCGTCCCTTTCTTCCTGCGCCAGCGCGCCTTGCGCGGCAAGGAAGACACCGCGCGCATGCGCGAACGGCTGGGCCATGCCAGCGTCAACCGGCCCAATGGGCGGCTGATCTGGATTCACGGCGCGAGCATGGGCGAAAGCATGGCGGCGCTGCCGCTGGTCGATGCCTTCCTGAAAGCGGGCGAGCATGTGCTCGTCACAAGCGGCACCGTGACCAGCGCAAAGATGCTGGCCGAACGCTTGCCAGGCAACGCGATCCACCAATACGCGCCGGTGGACACACCGTCCGCCACCGCGCGGTTTCTCGCGCATTGGAAACCCGATGCCGCGCTGTTCGTGGAATCCGAACTGTGGCCCAACCTTTTGTTTCGCGCCGCCGGGCGGGGTGTGAAACTCGCCCTCGTGAACGGGCGGATGTCGGAGCGCTCGTTCCGGGGCTGGAGCCGCGCCAAGGGAGTCGCGGCGTCCCTGCTCTCGCTCTTCGACATTTGCCTGATGCAGGACGACGGCAGCGCCGAACGCATCCGCCGCCTCGGCGCGCCGCGCGTGGAGGTTTCCGGAAGCCTGAAGGCGGACGCGCCGCCGCTGCCCGCCTCCGAGGAAAAGCTCGCGGCGTTGCGCACGGCGATCGGATCGCGCCCCGTTCTTCTGGCCGCGCAGACCCATCCCGGCGAGGACGAAACCATTCTTCCCGCGCACGATGCCCTGCGCGCAACCCATCCCGATCTTCTGACCATCCTCGTGCCGCGCCATACCGAGCGCGGCGCCGACATCGCGATGCTTTGCGGATCGCGCCCGGTGCGCCAGCGCTCCAAAGACGAATTGCCGGATGCGCAAACCGCGATCTATGTCGCCGACACGATGGGCGAACTGGGATTGTTCTATCGCCTGGCGCCGTTCTGCTTTGTGGGCGGAACGCTGGTGCCCATCGGTGGGCACAATCCGCTGGAAGCCGCGCGGCTGCATTGCGGCCCGTTGTTCGGCCCCCACACCGAGAGCTTCTCGCAAGCCTATGACACATTGCTTGCAAGGCATGGCGGCCTGCGCGTGGGATCGACGCGCGAAATCGCCGAGGCGGCGCAAAGCCTGTTCGCCGATCCCGCGCGCGCGAGAGCGATGGGCGATGCGGCAGCCCTGGCATCCGCCGAACTGGGCGGCGCGGTCGCCAAGACACTCGCAACCATAGAGGCGCTGCTCGATGCGCGCGCCTGAGTTCTGGGACGAGAAGGATTACACCGCGAAGCTCGCGGCCGCCGCCTTGGCGCCGGTGGGCTGGATCTACGGCGCCACAGTGCGCTGGAAAGCGAAGAACGCGAAACCCTATCGCGCGAAAGCGAAGGTGATCTGCGTCGGCAATCTGACGGCGGGCGGCTCCGGCAAGACGCCCATCGCCATCGCCGTCGCGCGCGCGCTGATCGAATGGCGGCGGCGTGTTTTCGTTCTGACGCGCGGTTATGGCGGCAAGATGCGCGGACCGGCCGTTGTCGATCCCGCGCATGATACGTTCGAGCAGGCTGGCGACGAGGCGTTGCTGCTGGCGGGCGCAGCGCCGGTGATCGTGTCCCGGGACCGCGCCGCCGGCGCGAAATTGGCGGATGACAAGAGCGCCGATGTCATCGTGATGGATGACGGTCACCAGAATTTCGCATTGGCAAAAGACCTTTCGATTGTCGTCGTCGATGCGCAGACGGGATTCGGCAATGGCCGCATCCTGCCCGCCGGGCCGCTGCGCGAGACGGTTCAGGAAGGGCTTGCGCGCGCCGATGCCGTGGTTCTGGTCGGCGACGGCGCGCCGGATTTGCAAGGATTTTCCGGCCCGGTTCTGCGCGCGCAACTTGTGCCGGTGGATGCGCCGGGCATCGCGGGCCAGCGCGTACTGGCCTTTGCCGGAATTGGGCGGCCGGCGAAATTCTTCGCCACATTGCGCGCGCTGGGCGCGAACATCGCCGAAGAACGCGCCTATGAGGACCATCATGCCTACACCGCGGCGGAGTTCGCGCGGCTGCGCGCCCGCGCCAAGGCGCTGGACGCTTCATTGGTGACGACCGAAAAAGATTTCGTGCGGTTAACGCCGGCGGAACGCGAGGATGTGCGGTTCATTCCCGTGCGCGCCGCGTTCGAAGACATCAAGGCGCTGGACGCGCTGCTTGACAGCGCCCTTCCCGGCACCCCATAGCGCGGCCAATGACCGAGATCGCCCCGATCCCCAAGATGCCGCTCGCCGCCATGCTGCGCTATCGCGCGGAGGCGGCGGGGTTCTTCACCGTCATCGGGTTCTTCAAGCTGTTCGGACTAGACGGCGCGTCCGCCATCGGCGGCTGGATCGGGCGCAACCTCCTCTATCGCACGCCGACATCGCGGCGCGGCCGCGACAATCTGAAAACGGCCTATCCGGAAAAGACCGACGCGGAGATCGAAGCGATCCTGCTGGAGATGTGGGACAATCTCGGCCGCACGATTGCGGAATATGCCCATCTCGACAAGCTTTCGCTGCATGGGGCCGATCCGCGGCTGGAAGCGGCGGGGCTGGACCATGTCGATGCGGCACTCGCCAAAGGAAAAGGCGTGATGTTCGTCTCGGGCCACTTCGCCAATTGGGAGACGATGGCCTTCGCCGCGTCGCAATACGGCATCGAAGGCGGCGAGGTCTATCGCCCTCTGAACAATCCCTATGTCGATCGCTGGATGGTTCGCCAGCGCATCAAGAACGGGCCCCGGGATCAAATCGCCAAAGGCGCGCAGGGCACGCGCCGCATCTTCACGCTGCTGCGTTCCAACAAGGCGATCTTCATGCTGGTCGATCAGAAGACCAACGAAGGACTGCCCGCGCCGTTTTTCGGCCGCGACGCCATGACGACGCCCGCGCCCGCCGCGCTGGCGCTGAAGCTGGATTGCATCGTCCTGCCCACGTTCAACGAACGCATGGGCGGCGCGCGCTTCCGGATGACGGTTCATCCTCCGGTGGAATTCTCGCACACGCAGGACCACGACAAGGACATCCATCGCCTCACGATGGAGATCACCAGGCGCATCGAAGAGATGGTGCGCGCGCGGCCCTCGCAATGGCTCTGGATTCATCGGCGCTGGCCGAAGCCCGGCGACAGGCTTCGCAGCAAGCGCGCCAAGGCGCTGCTGCAATCGGACGGGACGGCGGCGTCCTGATCAGGCTTTCGGCGGCTTGGGCGTGACGGTGTAGAGCGACGGATCGAGCTTGAGCGCGAACCAGTTCATGCCCCAATGGGTGTGCGGCCCCGTGGCGCGGCCCGTCTGGCCCACAAGCCCGATCACCTGACCGCGCGAAACCACGTCGCCTTCCTTCACCCGGAACTCGCTCTGGTGGAGATATTCGGTGAACACGCCATGCCCGTGATCGAGCATGGTGAAATTGCCTTCCAGGAACCACGGCTGCGCGATGGCGACGCGCGCGCCGGCGGGCGCATGGATGGGCGTGCCTTCCGGCGCCGCGATATCGACGCCCAGATGCGGCGCTCTCGGCACGCCATTGAGAATGCGCTGGCTGCCATAGATGCCGCTGAGAATGCCGGGAATGGGCCAATCGAACGGTTCGGCGAACCAGGTTTCGGGCGTATCCACCTTCCGCGCGATGGCGAGGCGGGCGTGCTCGTCCTTGATGCGTTGAAGCTCTTCCGGCGCGGGCGTGACGAATTTCTGCGGCAGACCGTTGATCTTCTGCACTTCGTATTGGCGAACGATCGGCGAAATGGCGCGCGTTTCGGCGGTGCCGTCCGCGAAGTCGACACGCACCGTGGCGTCGGACGTGCGGTCATAGGCAAAGCCGAAGGTGAAGATGCCGTCGGGCGATACCAGAACCTTCTCGCCGTCCACCGTGGCGCGGGCGCCTTGGCCGGCTCTCACGACAACGAGGCCGCCCTGCTCCTGCGCGCCCGAAAGGACGAGACGCGATGTTTTCGCCTGCGCCCATGCGGGCAGCAGCGTTGTGGCCGCGGCACTGAGAACGAACGCGCGGCGATGAATCATTTCGGCGTGCCGCCGGTTTCCTGAAAGCGCTTCAGCGCGATCGCCGCGGTGGCATAGGCCTCCTGCAAATCGACGCTCCAATAGCGCAGGGCATCCAGCGGAATCTCCGTGCCGGTGACGGCGCAGCGCACGAAGGAGCCCGGCTTGACGACGTGGTATTCGCCGTCGAGATATTCGATCTCGGCCTCGCCTTCGGCGCGGAAATCACGATCCATCTTGTTCATGCCCCATCCTAGCATGGCCGGGGGCGGCTAGAACAAGTCGCCCTGATTGCCTGAGCGCTTTGTAACCCGCGGGCGGACCGGCGCGGATGGTGCGCCATCCGCAATCGCCTCGCGCTCGCCATCCGCGAATGTCAGTGACAGCCGCTCACCGGACGTCACGGCCTCGGCGCGGCGGCGGATTTTCCCGTCCGCCCCGCGAACCAGCGCAAAGCCGCGCTCCAGCACGCCACGATAGGAAATGCCTTCCAGCACCCGCGACAGGCTTTCCAGCTTCTTGCGGTCTTCGTTGAGCCGTGCGCGGAAAGCGCGCTGCATGCGATTGCCCAGAGCCTCGGTACGCTCGCCGCAGACGGCGATGTGATGGCTGATGGGACGCGGCCGCAACAAGGCCGCGGCCTTGGTGAAAGACTGGCGATGCTTTTGCAGATTGCCGTTTAACGCTCTACCCAATTTGTCCGATGCCACATCCAAACGCTGGCGCGGCTGCGCGAAGAGCTGATCGGCGCGTGGCAGCACACGCGCGAGCTGGGACAGATGCGTGCGGCGCGTGGTGATGCCGCGCGTATAGCAATTCAGAACGCGGCGTTCGAAATCCAGCGTCTGCGACAGAAGATCGGCGCGCACCGGCACCGCCATTTCGGCGGCGGCTGTCGGCGTGGGCGCGCGGCGGTCGGAGGCGAAGTCGATCAGTGTCGTATCGGTTTCGTGGCCCACGGCGGAGATAAGCGGAATCAAACTTTCCGCCGCCGCGCGCACGACGATCTCTTCGTTGAAGGCCATCAGATCTTCAATAGAGCCGCCGCCGCGGCCGACGATCAGCAAGTCGGGCCGCGGGATCGCGCCACCTGCCGCAAGCGCATTGAAGCCGCGAATGGCGGCGGCCACTTCGGCAGCGGCGCGTTCGCCCTGCACCGCCACGGACCACAGCAACACGCGGCGCGGGAAGCGCGCGTTCAGCCGGTGCATGATGTCGCGCAACACCGCGCCGGTGGGCGATGTCACGACGCCGATCACGTCGGGCAGGAACGGCAGCGGCTTCTTGCGCTCGGCAGCGAACAGGCCTTCGGCGGCGAGCTTCTTCTTGCGTTCCTCCAGCATGGCCATGAGCGCGCCCGCACCGGCCAACTCCATCTGCTCGACGATGATCTGGTAGCGGGAGGAACCCGGATAGGTCGTGATGCGGCCGGTGCAGACCACTTCCAGCCCGGCCTCCGGGCGCAGCTTGATGAGCCGCGCGCCCTGCTTCCAGATGATGGCGTTGAGGACGGCCTTGTCGTCCTTCAGATCGAAATAGGTGTGGCCGGAGGACGCCAGCTTCAGCCCGCTGATCTCGCCCCGGACCCGCACAAACGGGAAGGAATCTTCCACGGTGCGCTTCAGGGCGCCCGCGATCTCGCTGACGCTGTATTCGGGCAGATTGGGCTTGGCGGCGGCTTCCGACATCGATCAATTCTGCCAGATTCCCAGCGTGCTGTGTTTTGCGATGCGATGGAAATCTTTGTCGGCGGTCAGCATGATAAGATCGTATCGCACGCAAAGCTGCGCAAACAGCGCATCGACCGTTTCGATCTGAACGCCGGCGCGGCGGCAGCGACCAAACAAATCAGCGGCACCGACGTGATCCTCCCAATCCGGCGTGAGTAGAGGAAAAGACGTAAGCCGCGCGAGGATTTGATCGCGCTGACGCGGGCCAGACACGCCCTGCAGGATTTCCTGTACGACCAGACCCGTCGTGAAAATTCCCTCGCCGGCATTCAAGGCGCGGGATAATTCTTCGACGAATGGCCCTTCTGGCGCATCGCGGCGAAAGGCGAGCGACCAAACGCTCGTATCGACGAAAAGAGTCAACGCCGCTTACGAGCCGCTTTGTAATCGTAGGTGGAATCCCAATCGATCTTGCCAAAAAGCTCAAGGACGCGCTTTTGTTCGCGCCGTCCGATGAATTCCTGCAGCGCCTTGGTCACGGCAGCCTTCTTGGTGCGCTCACCGCTGACTTCCAGCGCACGATCGAGCAGGTCTGGATCTATCGACAGATTCGTTGCCATGTGTGCATTCTCACACATTGCGTCACACATGGCAATGACTTAGAGCCCTCTTATGAAAGTCCTTCTCATCGGTTCCGGCGGGCGCGAGCACGCGCTGGCCTGGGCGCTGTCCGCCAGCCCGCTGCTGACCACGCTTTATTGCGCGCCGGGGAACGCCGGAATCGCGCAAGTTGCGGAATGTGTACCCATCGCCGCCATGGATTTCGACAGGCTGGTCGGCTTCGCGAAAGAAAAGAAGATCGATTTCGTGGTCATCGCGCCGGACAACCCGCTGGTGGGCGGGCTGTGGGATCGGTTCGAGGCGGAGGGCATCCGCGCCTCCGGGCCGAGCGGCAAAGGCGCGATCCTCGAAGGCTCCAAGGGCTTCGTGAAAGATCTGTGCCGGGAGGTCGGCATTCCCACCGCAGCCTATCAGCGCTTCCGCGATGCGGCGTCGGCCAAGGCGTTCGCGGACACGCTCGGCCTGCCCGTGGTCATCAAGGCGGACGGACTGGCGCTGGGCAAAGGCGTGATCATCGCCGAGACGAAGGCGGACGCCGCCAAAGCCATCGACTTCATGTTCGAAGGCGGTTTCGGCGAAAGCGGCAGCGAAGTCGTGGTGGAAGAATTCATGCAGGGCGAGGAAGCGAGCTTCTTCGCACTGAGCGATGGCGAGACCGTGCTCCCGCTCGGCGGCGCGCAGGATCACAAGCGCGCCTTCGACGGCGACAAGGGGCCGAACACCGGCGGCATGGGCGCGTATTCGCCGGCCCCCGTTTTGCCGCCGTCCTTGCAGCAAGTCGCGATGGACAAGTTCATCAATCCGACCGTTGCCGCCATGGCGGAGCGCGGGCGCAGCTATCAAGGCGTGTTGTATCTGGGCCTGATGATCACAAAGGATGGGCCCAAGCTCGTCGAATATAATTGCCGCTTCGGCGATCCGGAATGCCAGGTGCTGATGCCCCGGCTGAAATCGGATCTGCTCACCACGCTCATCGCCATGCGCGACGGGCAGTTGCACAATCTCGATCTGCGCTGGAGCGATGAAACCGCACTGACAGTGGTGATGGCATCGAAGGGCTATCCGGGCGCCTATGAGAAAGGCACCGAGATCCGCAATCTTGACGCTGCGGCGGCGGTCGAAGGGGTGCAGATATTCCATGCCGGAACGGAACGTCGCGACGGCAGGCTGCTGGCTGTTGGTGGCCGCGTGCTGAACGTCACCGCATTGGGCAAGGACGTCGCCGAAGCGCAGGCGCGCGCCTACAAGGCGGTCGACCTGATCAATTGGCCGGGTGGCTTCTGCCGCCGCGATATCGGCTGGCGCGCACTGTCACGCTAGGCTTGTGCCGGGCGGCATCTCCGTCCCAAAATAGCGAAAAGATATTGGGAGTACGCCTATGGCCGACGCCGCGACAGACGACCGGCAGGAGAAGTTTTCCGGCACCAAGGAGGTGGTGGAAAGCCATCGCTTCGATGAGAAGAAGCTGGAAGCCTATCTGGCCGAGCGCATCGACGGGTTCCAGACGCCGATGGAAGTGCGCCAGTTCAAGGGCGGCCAGTCCAATCCCACCTACAAGCTAATCACCCCGAACCGCAACTATGTGCTGCGCCGCAAGCCGCCGGGAAAGCTGCTGCCGAGCGCGCATGCGGTGGACCGCGAATACCGCATCATTGCGGCATTGCATCCCACGGGTTTTCCCGTCGCCAAGCCTTATCT
>JAFECN010000397.1 GCA_018242145.1 Pseudomonadota bacterium | reverse complement strand
GGCAACAGCGTCGGGCCGGACGACTCTTCGCCGCTCGGCCAGTGGCTCGCGCGCGCCAATGCGCGGCCCTCCGTGCGCAAAGCCGCCGAGGCGGCGGCCGCCGTCGTCGCCAACATGGCGCAGGTGGATCAGGCGGTGAAAAGCGGGCTCTTCAAGCGCGAATATCGCGACCACCGGCTGGAATGGATGATCCGCTCCGGCGGGATGGACGTGGTGCTGGAAGGCATCCGGCACAACAACATCCGCTTCTCCAACGAGATCAACTGATGACCAGCGACATCATCTTCCATCACTATCCCGCCTCGCCCTTCTCCGAAAAGGTGCGTGTGGCCTTCGGCATCAAGGGCCTGCCGTGGCGCTCGGTCGAGATTCCCAACATGATGCCCAAGCCCGACCTCGTTCCGCTGACCGGCGGCTATCGCAAGACACCGGTGATGCAGATCGGCGCGGACATCTTCTGCGACACGCAGATCATCCTGCGCGAGCTGGAGCGGCGCTATCCCACCCCGCCGATCTTCCCGCTGAAGAACGGCCTCGCCTATGCGCTGGGCTTCTGGAGCGACCGGGTGTTCTTCATGGCCTCCGTGGCGCTGGTGTTCGCGGAAGTGGGCGACATGGTGCCCGAAGCGTTCAAGCAGGACCGCAGCAAGATGTCCGGCACGACGTTCAACACCGAGGCGATGAAGGCGGCGGCGCCCTTCATGCGCGACCAGTGGCGCGCCCATGCCGACTTCGTGGCGGAGACGCTGGAAGATGGCCGCGATTTCGTGGGCGGCGCCAAGCCGGGCGCGGCGGACATCCATGCCTATATGAATTTCTGGTGGCTGCAGGCGGCGGTGCCGCATGTCGCCGCGACCTATCTGCGCGAATATCCGAAAGTGGCCGCGTGGGCGGCGCGCATCGCCGCCATCGGGCATGGCACACCTTCAACGATGGATTCCAGGGAAGCCCTTGCCGTCGCCAAGGCCGCGACGCCGGAGGCGCGGATGGCGGCCGATCCGCACGATCCACGCGGGCTGACGCCGGGAACGCGCGTCGCCGTGTCGGCGGACGATTACGGCCGCGATCCGGTCGAAGGCACGATCCTGTTCGGCAACGCGCATGAAATCGCGATTGCGCGCTCCGACGATCAGGTGGGCGATGTGGTGGTGCACTTCCCGCGCGCGGGCTTCATGGTGACGCCGCTCTAAGCGGCGACGGCAGCGGCTCTGGCGCGCTCCTGCTCCAGAATCTCGTTCCAGCTCCGCATGGCGGTATGAACACCGGCGGCGAGGACAAGATCGGCTGCACCGTTGTCGCCGAGCAGAGGCGCCTCGAAGAATTCGCCCAGCAGGAATTTCTTGTCCCGCGTATCGGAGCGGCTGAGGAAGCGCAGCGGCACGCGCGCGTCCAGCACGGCATCGAGCGCTGCGTACCAGCGGGGCAGAAATTGCGGCGGAATCGCTTCATCGAGGAATTTCCCCGTGAGATCGCCCATATGTTCGGCAAACCGCGTGCCCATCAGGCGCACACGATAGCGAACGCCTTTTTCGGAGCACGGAAGACGTTCGTAGATGGCGACATATGGCAGCCAGTTCTTGAGGACGCGCGCCGTGAAATCCGCGCGGCGGGGAATAACGCCATCACCCCTGGCCTGACGCCATTGACAGGCAAGCTCGTGCAATTCCGGCGCGCGAAACGCCAGCGACGGATCGCACAATCCGACCCATCCATTTTCCTGCGCCAACTGCATGTAGCGCGCGCCCGGCGCGATGCTCTCAGCCATGCCGCAATTTTATCCGGCATGTGTCGATATTTGGTTAACCAAAGGTTCCCCCCGGAAAACCCAAGCATTGGAGCCAATCGGGATCAGTTCTCCAGCATCACCTTGCACTGGTGCGAGGGCTTGCGCAGCGCTTCGAAGGCGCCGGGCAGCGCATCCAGCGTCACCACGTCGGTGATCATGTGAGAGACGTCCACGCGGTCCGTTGCGATCATGGAGATCACATAATCGAAATCGGCGGGGCGGTAGCCGAGCACGAATTGCAGCTCCAGTTCCTTCACGATGCCCATCAGCGGCATGATCGTATCCGGCTGCTGGCACACGCCCGCGATCACGAGGCGGCAACCGCGCGGTGCATCGATCATCGCCATGTTGATGAGGCCCGGCGCACCGACGCATTCGAAGATGATGTCCGGCCCCTTGCCCGCGATCTTCTCCACCTGCGGGGTGAGCGGCATATTGGGATCGATGGCGTCGGTGGCGCCGAACTTCGCCGCCATCTGTTTGCGCACATCGGCCTTCTCGCTGACGATGACATGGCGCGCGCCGAGGAACTTCGCCCACAGCATCACGGCAAGGCCGACCGGCCCCGCGCCGATCACCAGCACCGTCGCGCCGCGCGGCATCTTCGCCATATCGACAGCGTGCAGGCCGACGGCGAGCGGTTCCACCATCGCGCCTTCGCGGAAGGAGACGGATTCGGGCAAGCGATAGGCGCCGGTGCCGCCGATCTTCACATATTCGGCATAGGCGCCGTGGCTTTGGCCCAGCCCGATGCTGATGCCCTTGCCGCACACCGCCTGACCGCCCGCGAAATTCTTGCACGGGCTTGCATCACCGCAGCAGATGTAGGGATAGCCCGCGACGCGATCGCCTTCCTTGAACCGGCCCGCGAGCGCGCTGCCGATGCCGACAACCTCACCGGCGAATTCGTGGCCCATCACGCTGCCCAGCGCGAGCGGCATGACGGAGGTGGGCTCCGTCATATGCAGATCCGATCCGCAGATTCCGCAATTCTTCACTTTGAGAACGAGTTCGTGCGCGCCCGGCGTGGGATCGGCGATGGTTTCAATCGCCAGTGGTTTCGACATTTCGCGGAAAACGGCGGCGCGCATCTGGAATCCTGCCCTGCTTGACCTTCTTTGCGAGACCTTATGTCATCCGATGGTCCGCACAAGAGAGTTCGACATGACCGGAATTTACGCTACGGCACGGCAGATGCTTTCCGATCTGGCGGCGAAGAAGATTTCCGCGCGCGAACTTCTGGACCTGCATGTCGCGCGCAACGATGCGCTGCACGGCAAGCTGAACGCGGTGATCGAAAAGGATCTGGATCACGCCCGCGCCGCCGCCAAATCCATCGACGACGCGCGCGCGCATGGCGCGGCGCTTGGCGCGCTGGCCGGTTTGCCGATGACGATCAAGGACGGTTTCGACGTGTTCGGCATGCCCGCGACATCGGGCGCGAAGGGATTTCACGGCCGCAGGAAAGATTGCAACGACGCCGATGTGGTGGCGGCCGCGCGCAAGGCGGGCGCGGTGATCTGGGGCAAGACCAACGTGCCCTACATGCTGGGCGACATTCAGAGCTACAACGAGATCTACGGCACCACGAACAATCCCTATGACGTGACTAAGACGCCGGGCGGATCGTCCGGCGGCGCGGCGGCGGCGCTGGCCGCGGGCATCACGCCGCTGGAAATCGGATCGGACATCGGCGGATCGCTGCGCCACCCGGCAAATTTCTGCGGCGTGGTTTCGTTGAAGCCGACATGGGGCGTGTTGTCCTTGCGCGGGCATATTCCGCCGGCGCCGGACGCGTTCGTGGAAACCGATCTGGGCGTGGTCGGGCCGATGGCGCGCAATGTCGGCGATCTGCGGCTGCTCTGGAACGTGCTGCGGGGAAACGATGGCGCGGCGGAGGCGCCCGTGAAAGGTTCGCGCATTGCCGTATGGGATCAGGACGATGCGTGGCCGCTGGCCGAAGAGGTGCAGAGCGCGGTGCGGCGCGCGGCCAGCGCCTTGTCCCGGCAAGGCATGACCATCGGCAATGCGAGGCCGCCCGTCAGCGGCGCGGACCTGATGCCGCCCTATACGCAGACGCTCGCCGCCGTGCTGGGCAGCGGATTGCCCGACGATGTTTACAACGCCTTTGCCGCGACAAACGCGCAAGACCGCGAAGCGCTGGCGCGCGGCGAAGACGGCGGCGCGGCGTTCCGGCTTTCCTCCACCGCGAGCTATCGCGACATCCTGCGCGCGGGCGTCGTGCGCCAGCAGCAGAAGGACAAGATCAACGCCTTCTTCGACGAAGGCCATGATGCGATCATCATGCCCATCACGCCCGTCACCGCCTTCGCGCACAATCAGGAAGGCAGTTTCGCCAGCCGCAGCATCGAGATCGACGGCAAGGTCATGCCTTACAACAACCTGCTCAACTGGATTTCGCTGGCGACGTCGCTGCATTTGCCTGCGCTTGCGGTGCAGGCCGGGCGCGCGGGCAATGGCATGCCGGTGGGTGTGCAGCTTGTGGGCCGCGCACACAGCGAGGACCGGCTTTTCGATCTCGCCGCTGCGATCGAGCAGGAATTGGGCGGATTTGAAGCGCCGGCCTTGTGAGCTTTTGACGTGGCGTCAGCCGGGACAGGCTTGCTTCGCCATGCCATGATCGGCGCAACGAATATCCGAAGGAAAGCGCCATGAAGCTCAAGAACGGAATCTTTCTCGCGCCGTTTCATCCTGTCGATGAAGACCCCACGCTCGCCATCCAGCGCGACATGGAATTGATCGAGCATCTGGATCGCCTCGGCTACGACGAAGCGTGGATCGGCGAGCATCATTCCGCCGGTTTCGAGATCATTCCTTCGCCGGAATTGTTCATCGCCGCGGTGGCGGAACGCACCAGGCGCATCAAGCTTGGAACCGGCGTGGTGTCGCTGCCCTATCACAACCCGCTGATGGCGGCGAACCGCATCATCCAGCTCGACCATCAGACCAAGGGCCGCGTGATGTTCGGCGTCGGCCCCGGCCTTCTGCCGTCGGATGCATTCTCGATGGGCATCGATCCTTCGACGCAGCGCGACCGCATGGTGGAATCCATCGAAGTGATCCTGCGGCTGTGGAAAGGCGAGCGCGTCACCCACAAGACCGACTGGTTCACCTTGCAGGACGCGACGTGCCAGCTTCTGCCGTTCAGCGATCCGCACCCGGAAATCTGCGTCGCATCTTCGGTCACGCCGTCGGGCGGCAAGCTCGCGGGACGCCACGGCTTCGGCATGCTCTGCGTGGCGGCGACGCAGGCGGGCGGTTACGACGCGCTGGCGATCAACTGGGAGATCGCCAACAAGACCGCCGCCGAAAACGGCAAAAAGATGGACCCGAGCCGTCTTCGCCTTGTCGGCCCGGTGCATATTGCCGAGACGCGCGAGAAGGCGTTCGAGAATGTGAAGTTCGGGCTTGAAAAGTGGCAGGGCTATTTCTCCGGCATCTCCGCCGTGGCGGGCCGCGAGGCGACGGAGAACCAATCGGCTGAGCAGATGGTGGAGAATGGCGTGGCGGTGATCGGCACGCCGGACGATGCCATCACGCAGATTCGCCGCCTGCAGAAGAAGCAGGGCGATTTCGGCGTGTTCCTGCAGCTTGCGCACAACTGGGCGGATTTCGAGAACACCAAGAAGTCCTACGAGATGTGGCAGCGCTATGTGACGCCCGTGATCAACGGCGCCAATGCGGCGCGCGAGACGGCGCTGAACTGGGCGAAGGACAACAAGGAACGCTTCATCGGCGCCGCCATGAGCGCCGCGATGCAGACCATCCAGAAGCATCACGAGGATGAAGCGAAGAAAGGCAAGAAAGCCGCCGAGTGACCATTCGACCCTCCCCTTGAGGGAGGGTCGAAATTTGTGAGCATAGCGAAGCAAATTTCGGGGAGGGGTTATGCAGTATCGCAGGACCCCTCCCCGATCCGTTTTCGCTACGCTGCAACGGATCGACCCTCCCTCAAGGGGAGGGTGGAGACCGAGACCGATCGATGACGACACACACATTCATTGGCGGGTGCCATTGCGGCAATCTCTCTTATGTCTTCGAGGCCACCGCGCCACTGGAGACGCTGGGCCTGCGCGCCGACATGTGCGGCTTCTGCCGCAGTCACGGCGCGCATACGACCTCCGATCCGAATGGCACGATCCGCATTGCGGTACGCGATGAAGCCAAACTCTCGCGCTATCGCTTCGCACTGAGGACGGCGGATTTCCTCGTCTGCCGCGATTGCGGCGTCTATATCGGAGCGCTGATGGAAGACGGCGGCAGGATGTGGTTCACCGTCAACGCCAACAGCTTCCGCGAAAAGCCACCGCTGGATTTTCCGGTCGTGCCGCACGATTTCGACGGCGAGGACGTTCCCGCCCGCATCGCGCGCCGCAAGAAGAAATGGACGCCGGTTTCGGAATTGAGGATCGCATGACGAAAGCGCTGGTGGTCATCGATGTGCAGAAGGGCATGTTCGATCCGAACTATCCGCCCCATGACGGCGCGGCAGTGGTGGACCGGATCGCGGCCTTGATCGCGAAAGCGCGGCAGGCGGGTGCGCCGGTGTTCTTCGTGCAGCATCATGGCGAGGGCGATCATCCGTTCCAGCCGGGAAAGCCCGGCTATCCCTTCCACGACAAGCTCACCCCGCAGCCGGGCGACGACGTGACGGTGAAGCGCAAGTCGAGTGCCTTTCACGGCACGGATTTCGATTCAAAGCTGAAACACGCCGGTGTGGACCATCTCGTCATCACGGGCATGCAGTCGGAATATTGCGTGACCTCGGCCATCCGCGGCGCCTATGAGCGCGGCTATGCGATCACGCTGGTATCCGATGCGCATTCCACGGGCGATACGCGGGTTGCGAAGGCAAAGGATATCGTCGCCATCGTGAACGACACGACGCGCGGCAGCTTCGGAGACGTCGTTCCGGCGGCCGAGATTTCGTTCTAGAGCTTCACGCGGCCGGAGATGATGTCCGCATAGCGCGTGGCGTCGAGAAGCTCGTATTGGTAGGTCGCGGGATCGAGCCAGTAGATCGGATCGTTGATGGCGGAGGGATCGAAGCCTTCCTTCACCAGTTCCACCTTGCGCTGCTTGAAGGTGCCGGTGATTTCCATTTGCGGCAGCAACCGCAGGAACGCGGGCCGCGCATAGGACGGCAAGGTGCCCTCCAGCTTCTGCAGAAGCGTATCGAGACGGAAGTCGCCATTGACGACCAGCGCCGCCATGCCCGCGCGGCCATCCATGCCCGGCACGGATACGCCATAGACATTGGCTTCCTCGACGCCGGGAACCACGCCCAGCGCCTCGGAGACTTCGCTCGTCGCCACGTTCTCGCCTTTCCAGCGGAAGGTGTCGCCGATGCGATCGACGAAATAGAAATAGCCGTCCCCGTCTTCCTTCAGCAGATCGCCGGTGCGGAACCAGGCGTCGCCTTTCTTGAACACGTCCCGCAGAATCTTCTTCTGCGTGTCGGAAGCTTTGGTGTAGCCCTCGAAATCCTTGCCCGGCTCGTGCGTGATCTTGCCGATGGCCTCGCCCGCCTCGCCCGGCGCGCATTCGATGCAGAAGCCTTCGGCGTTGCGCACCGGCATCTCATGCTCCACGTCGAAACGCACGATGCGCGTGGTCAGTACATTGCGCAGATAGCGCGGAATGCGGCCCACCGCGCCCACCTTGCCATCGTAATTCAGCATGGAGACGTTGCCTTCGGTGGCGCCGTAGAACTCCACGATCTTGGGAATGGCGAAGCGTTTCTGGAATTGCGCCCAGATCTCGGGACGCAATCCATTGCCGGTGATGGCGCGCAGGTAGTGCGCGCGTTCATGCGGATTGGGCGGCGCGTTCAGCAGATAACGGCACAACTCGCCGATATACTGGAAGAAGGTGGGCTTGTAGCGGTAGCAATCGTCCCAGAACTCATGCACCGAGAATTTGCGCCGCAGCACCAGTGAACCGCCCGCCGTGAACGCCACGCCCACCGCGCAAATGCCGCCGGAGGAATGATAGAGCGGCAGGACATTATACATGCGGTCGCCGGGCCGTGCGTTCAGCCCGCCCGCGAAGCCATACATCATAAAGAGCGCGCGCAGATGGCTGATGTTCGCCGCCTTCGGCAGCCCCGTGGTACCGGAGGTGAAGATGTAGAACGCCTTGTCCTTGCACAGCAGGCCTTCGCGCGCTTTGGGATCGAAGGGCGCAGGCGAGCAAGCGGCCAGCGCGACATCGAGATTGCCCCCGCCGTTTTCATCCGTGACCCAGACGGCGGGCGCGGGCGAAACGAGCGTGGCGGCTTCCTTGTAGGCATCCGCAAGCTCGGCACCGACGACGATGTGCCTGGCGTTGGCGATGGAGACGCAATGGGCGAGTGGGCTTCCGCGCAGATTGGTGTTGATGAGCGCGACCACCGCACCCAGCTTCAGAAGACCGAGCCAGGCGAAAAGATATTCCGGGCGGTTCTCCATGAGCAGCGCCACGACATCGCCCTTGCGCACGCCCTCGCCTTGCGCCCAGCGGGCATAACGCGCGGCCCATGCGTCCATCTCGCGATAGGTGACGGTGCGGTCCTGAAACAAGATCGCCGGGCGGTCGCCATGGACGCGGACCACCGCTTCCACGACATCGGCAATGGTGGCGGCCGCATCGGGCTTCACATGGCGCATGCGATAGAAGGTGCGCGCCACGCTTGATATATAGATCGCCTCGCGCCGGATGGCGTCGAACATGGATATGCCCTTCGACTCGAAGGTTTGAGAATAGGCCGCGCGGGAAAGGCGGCAAAAGGGGCCAAATGGCGCAAGAGGAACTCGATCTGCGGGGCTTGAAATGCCCTTTGCCCGCGCTGATGGCGCGCAAGCGGCTCAAAGCCGCCGTCGCGGGTGAGGAAATCCTCGTCGTGACCGACGATCCGATGGCGCCGATCGACGTGCCGCATATGTGCCATCAGGAAGGCTTCGACGTGCTGGCGATCGCGCGCGACGGCGATGTCGCGCGCATGACGTTGAAACGGCCGGCTTAAGCGCGCGGCGAGCGTCAGTTCCGCATCAATGCGCTGGCGGCGGCGGCGGCATGACGCGCGGGCCCAGATGCGCCATCACATCGCGCGCATCGAGCGCGCGCGGCTGCGATTTGGCCTGCTCCGGCGTGAGCATCACGATCTCCGCATAGGCTTCGTAGCGGGTGATCGGGCGGGACTGAACGTCGTCGAACGCCCAGTTGTGCCAGTACCAGCCGAAGTCATATCCCGGCCAGAACGGATCGTACGGGCCGTGATCGAAGGTCGAAAAATAGGTGGTCTTCGCCTTGGTATCGCGGGTGTCGAATTCAAAGGCAGTGAACCCGGCATCGAGCGTCACCTGGGCGGCGCGATAGAGCAGATAGTCTTCCACCTGCGCACGCGGCGTCGCGGTATTGCCCGTGAAAGTTACCCGGTAACGGTTCTGTGCCAGCCGCTCGTCATTATAGCGCGGGCCGCCGCTATAGGCCTGCGGGGCATAGGGCGCGGGCG
>JAFECN010000396.1 GCA_018242145.1 Pseudomonadota bacterium | reverse complement strand
GTGGTGGAGGTGGCGCGCGGGCAATGGGTTTACGGCGCGGGCGACGAGATCACCGGGCTTTATGCCGTGCTGCGCGGCAGCGTGGACATGATGGTGAGCACGCTGGGCGGCAACGACGTGCTGATCGACATCGCGCCGGCGGGCCGCGTGTTCAGCCAGTCACTGGGGCCGCGCATCGTGACGGCGCTGGCGAACGAGGATTCCCGGCTTCTCTTCGTGCCCGACCATGGGCTGCGCGAGATCGCACGCAGCCAGCCGGACCTCACGCGCCATGTCACGGCGCTGCTCTACGACCAGCTTGCGGGCGCGGCGGCGCTGGCGGTGAACATGATCCATCTGCCGCCGCTGGCGCGGGTGGCGGCGCGGCTTCTGTTTCTCGCCGGGAACGACGCGCGGGCCGGCTGCGTGGTGAGCGTCACCCAGAGCCAAATCGCCGAGATGACCGGGCTGTCGCGCAAAACGGTGAACGGTCACCTCGCGCACATGGCGAAGAAGAAGCTCGTCGTTCCCCTCTATCGCGGACTGCAGCTCAACGACCTGCGTGCGCTGCACGATCTTGCCGCCGCATAGCGTCGCCATCGCGGCAGGAAGATTGTTTTGAGGCGCAATATCTCCTCCCGCCCCAAAAGAGGAGCGAGTAAGTTACGGCGCATGCCGAACGACATCGCCGCCTTCATCCGCAGCCATCTCGCGCTTGAGCGCGCGCCGCTGGTGCCGGAGGTGCGGCTGTATCTGGCGCATGCGGGAAGCGGGCTTTCGCGGCTGGCGCTGAACGAGACGCCCTATTGGGCCTATTTGTGGCCGGGCGGCGCGTTGCTGGCGCGGTATTTCTTCGACCGGCCGCAGGTGGTGAAGAATCTCAGCGTGCTCGATATCGGCAGCGGTGGCGGCGTTGTGGCCATCGCGGCGGCGAAGGCGGGCGCGCGGCATGTGATCGCCAACGATATCGACGCCAATGCCATTGCCTGCGCGGCGCTGAATGCCGAAGCCAATGGGGCGGCGGTGGAGGCGCTTTGCGGCGACATTCTGGACGGCGACGTGCCGGACGCCGATCTCATCGTCATCGGCGATCTGTTCTATCACGCCGATGTCGCGATCCGGCTGAACGCCTTCGCATCGCGCGCGCTGGCGGCGGGCAAAACGGTGCTCACCGGCGATATCGGCCGCGCGCATCTTCCGCGCGCACGGCTGGAGACGATCGTGGAATACGATGTGCCGGATTTCGGCGACCGCAAGGACACCAGCCTGCGCACCGGCGGCGTCTATCGCTTCGTGGCATGACCGCAACCACCCTCCCGTTACGGGAGGGTGGTTTCTGCGGGTCTAGATCGTGTCGTGATGCGCTTGCGGATGCTGCGCTGGGGCGGACGCCGCGTTGGCGCCGCCGCAATCGCCCGCGGTCTTGCGCGTGACATGCTGCTGGCCGTGGGCATCCAGCGTGACGCTCATCGACTGGGCGCAGAAATGCGCGCCGGGCGACATCTTGCCGAAGGCCGCCTCGATGGGCGCGTTCGCATTCATCATCGGCATCGCCATCAGCGCGTTCATCTGCGCCATCTGACGCTGCATCATGCGCATCTGCGCGTCGATCATGGCGTCGATATTCTGCAAGCCGGGCGCCATGCCGAAGGCGGGCACGAAACCGACGCGCGGCGCGAAGTCCGCCAGGGACAAGGGCCGGCTCACGACGCTGATCTTCGGCGCGACATCGCCGGTGTAGGTGACGTTCGCGACGGTGCCGTCCGCAAGGCGGACTTTCATGTGATGCACGTCGCTGGAGGCGGCATAGGCCGCGGTTCCCGCCAGCGCCAGCGCGCCGGCCAGAAGGACGAGAGAGGATTTACGCATTACTGTCTCCGCTTGGGGGTTGCAGACACGAAGAAAAACTTAGACCCCATGCCCTCGGATGCAAGGAAAACAGACTTAAATTGCGTTCAGATTCGGATGCGTAAAACGCGATATTCCCGGTTTTCCCGATGTTAACCGCCGCCGTCTTACGATTGCGTCATGGGAATGGTGCCGACGACAGAACATGCCCGCGAAGGCATGCAGGCTGCGCTCTGGTCGCGCTCGCAGGAGAGCCGCGATTTCGAGGCATTGTGGAACCGCATGCGCGGCGGCGCGCTGGTTCCGCCGCGCTCCAGCTTCAACGTGGCGAAGGCCGCGCGCTTCGTGCGCGATCTGGTGCTGATGGAAGCGCCCGCGCCCGAGCGGCGCACGATGCGCATCCGCCTGGCGGGCGAACGCTATCAGGAAATCGCGGGCTGTAATCTGGCTGGCCGCGATCATCTGGAGCATTTCGATGCGGATTATCGTGACGGCGCGCTGACCACAGGCTGGCTGATGGCGAACCATCCGTGCGGGCTGTGGCAGATCACGCCGATGCACACGGCCAAAGGCTATGGGCAATATATCGAAGTGACGGGTTTTCCGCTGGGCGCGGGCGAAGACGGCATTCCGCTTCTGCTCTGTCATGTGCGGCTGACGGGCCGGTTGCTGCACACGCGCGACAACCGCTTCGGCATGGATACGGCGTCCGACTTCCACTTCATCGACGTGGGCGCGGGCGTGCCCATGTGGGCGGACTAAAACACCACATACGCCATCAGGAAGAAGTAGCCCGCGATGGCCACAGTGACATGCGCGCCGACAAGCCATGTCACGCGCCTCTTCGCGAAGAGATTGAGCGCGGCGAATCCCAGGCCGATGAGCAATCCCGCCACCACGAGCGCGGCCGCGATGAGGCCGAAAGATTGCACGCCGAATTCCACGCCCCGCGGCGGCCCGCTGAGAGAGAAGAGGAGTATCGCCAGTCCGGTTGCGCCCAGCGCGCCATGAATGACGCCCGGCCACCAGCGCCAGCGGATCAGGCCGGTATAAGAAAGCGCGATGAAGGCGCCGAGCAGAACGGCGGCGGTGAGGAGGTAAAAGGAAAGATTCAGCACGGACAATCACCTCCCCCTTGTGGGGAGGTCGAAACGCGAAGCGTTTCGGGTGGGGGGACGGCGCTGATCGATCTCTCGCAAGATGGTTTCCAAAATACCGTCCAGATTGCGCACAACCTCCGCGTTCCAGAATCGCAGAACGCGATAGCCTTCCTCTTCTATCGCCCGGTCGCGCGCCGCGTCATGCGCCAAATTCCCGCGTAGCCCATGCTGGCTGCCGTCAAGTTCGATAGCGAGGCGGCCACTGTGTTCGGCAAAGTCAACGAAGTAGCCGCGCATCGGGACTTGGCGGCGGAAGTGATAGCCATGCGCATTCAACGCGCGCAGTTTCCACCACAACAAACGCTCCATATCCGGGCGGCTGGCGCGCAATCGCCGCGCGCGTTTGATCGTTCCGGCCTTCAATCTCTTGCGCATTCCCCCCCACCCGAAAAAGCTTCGCTTTTTCGACCTCCCCACAAGGGGGAGGTGATGGTGAGCATTATTCGCGGGTTATGTCGTGAAAGTGTTTGGAAGGTGTTTGAATTTGTCGCGATGGCAATCGCCTCCCCCTCGTGGGGAGGCCGATAAAATTCGGAGCGGCGCGAAGAATTTTTCGGGTGGGGGGGGGGGGGGGGCGGGGCATGAATGCCTCCCGCCCAAAATTTGCGACGTGCAAATTTCGACCTCCCCACGAGGGGGAGGTAATTTTTATTCCGCCGCCACTGCCGTACCTTGCGCCCTGTCGATGACGCGCTGGATGTCGCGTTGGCGGGCGTCGAACTGGGCGGCGATGTTTTCGTCGTTGTCCTGAAGCGCCTGCACATCCGTCTTGGCGTAGTCGATCACGCCCATTTCGGTGTAGCCCTTCTGGATATACGGGCCCCACAGGCCGATGTCCTTCACGATGGGAACGATGCGAGTGAACAGCGAGTTGCGGAATTTCTCCATGAAGCCGGATTCGTACATCGCCTTGGCGCAATCCTCGACCGGCAGGCCGAGATTCTGCCACAGCTCCACCGCGTCGAAGCGGTCGCGCATCAGGTAGGACGCTTCGAGCAGGAATTCCTCGCGCTCGTCGCGCTCCTTCTGGGTGAGATGCGGATAGTAGTCGCGCAAGGCCAGGCGCCCGAACGCGACGTGGCGGGATTCATCCTGCATCACATAGGCGTTCACCTGGGCTGCGAGCGGGTTCTGCGCCTGGTCGCGGATCTGGCCGAACGCCGCCAGCGCCAAACCTTCGATTACCACCTGCATGCCCAGATAGGTCATGTCCCAGCGGCTGTCGCGCAGGGTCTGGTCGATCAAGTCCTGCAAGGGCTTGGTCATCGGATAGGCGACTTTGAATTTGGCGAGCAGCCGCTTGTAGGCCTCAACATGGCGCGCTTCGTCGATGGTTTGCGTGGCGGCGTAGAACTTGGAGTCGGCATCCGGCACCTGCGTGACGATCTTCGCGGCGCAGATCAGCGCGCCCTGCTCGCCCTGCATGAACTGCGAAATCTGCCACGCCTGGAAATGGCGGCGGACGAGCGCCTTCTCCTTGTCGCTCATCTTCTTGTAGCAATCGGCCATGTGGATGGGCAGCGACTCCTCGGGCATCTGCTCGGGATTGTCTTCGTCCAGCTCCTGCGACCAGTCGATGCGCGTTTCCGCGTCCCACTGCATCTGCTTGCCCTTGGCGTAGAGGCCCATCATCGCCGCGCGGCCGTCGTCGTAATCCCAGTTGAACGACACGTCGAAATCCTGCGGCACGGTCCAGTTCGACCCGTCCGGCTGCAGCGCATAGATGTCCTTGATGGCGGTCATGGCGTGGGTTCCCTTCGCATTGGCGGCGTGCCGACCTTGCGCCCAGCCTACGCGAAGACAGACCATGTGGAAATCCGGAAGTTCCTATATCGCCCCCGGAACGAAGGGCTTATAGGAACCCCATCTGCGTCCGCCGCGATGCGTTTGTGCCAGTTGAGTCGCCCGATGCCGTCCCACGATGACAAGCCCGAGCAGGTTCAGGGCATTCTCGACACGCCCGCGCTCGCGGATGCGCTGGAAAGCGAGCAATTCCGGCGCTTTCTCGATCAGATTCCCATCGCCATCGTCGTTTCGGAAATGGCGGCGCCCGAACGCATCGTCTACGCCAACCCCCAGTTCGAGAAGATCTCCGGCCAGAGCGCGGCGCAGGTCGTCGGCAAACCCTGGAGCATCCTTCATGGGCGCAGCGAAAACAGGGAGCGCAGTCTTGGCGACATGATCGTCAAAACCGCCGATTTCGTCGGCAGCTTCCGGATCGAGCGCGAGGAAGACGGGGCGGAGGTTTGCATCGACGCCTATTCCAACATCATCGAGGATGACAACGGCGCGCCGATCTACCGGCTGGCGGCGCTTGTGGAAACGGGCAACCGCGACGATGCGCAGCGCGAGGCGCTCGAACAGAAGATACTCGACCGAGATCTTCTGCTGCTGGAGATGCAGCACCGCGTGAAGAACAACCTGCAGATGATCACCGCGCTCATCCGCATCGAGGCCAGAAACGCGCGCGGGCGCATAGACGCGGGTCCCTTCGACCGGCTGGCCGGGCGCGTCGAGTCCCTGCAGCTTCTATATGCGGCGCTATCGGCCGGAAACCATGGCGATGAAATAGATCTGGGAGTCTATCTGAGCGAGATCGCCTCGTCCGTCATGCGTTCGCATGCCGTCGAGGGAATACGGCTCGATCTGAAGGTGGACGCCTATCCCGTCTCCGTGAACGTGGCGATGCCCGCGGGGCTGGTCGTCAACGAGTTGCTGACAAACGCGCTGAAGCACGCATTCGTGGGGCGCGACGGCGGCACGATAAGCCTGCACAGCCTGTCCGACGGCAATGGCTGCCGCGTGACCATCACCGACGATGGCGTGGGACTCCCCGAAGGTTCCGTATGGCCCAAGCCGGGAAAGCTCAGCGCCCTGATCGTTCAGTCGCTGCGGGAGAATGCCAAGGCGGCGCTCGCGGTCGAATCCCAGCCCGGCAAGGGCATGCGCGTGACCATCACCTTCACCCGCGCCGCAGCCGCGCCCGCGAGCGGCGGATAATTCCGCCCGCTGCTCCATCCGGGAACTTTCGTTCTCCGGCCGCATTACCTCAGCGCACTTCATTTTGAGGAAACGCCATGCTGCGTCTCGCCATACTTTTTCTGATTTTGGGCCTTGTCGCCGCTGTTCTGGGTTTTGGCGGCATCGCGGGCGCGTCCTTCGCGATCGCGAAATTCCTGTTCTGGATTTTCCTGGTGATCTTCCTGGTGTTTCTCGTGCTGGGACTGGTCGCCGCCCGGAAAGTTTCCGGATAGCGCGCCGCCGATTGTCTCTCCCTGAAACTTCAAAAGCGCCGGGTCCGACCGGCGCTTTTTCTTTGCGCGCGCGGTCCGACCGCCGATCTTAAGGATTGCGCGCGCCCGAAGGCCTTGTCCGCAGCCTTCCAAGTATCTGTGTAAATTAACGAATTCGCCGGAAATCCCGCGCGAATTGCAAAATGCGATTCATTTCCAGGCATGGATAATTTATAGTTACCGCGCGGTCTGGGTCTAAAGGCCTCGTTAAGTATTGCGTTTGGGGAGTGGGCAGATGTCGGAGAATTTCGGAGACCTGTTGGATCTGGCGCCGGACAAAGCAAAAGAAGAGCCATGGTCGTCCCTGCCGGACGGTGGGATCATCTGGGTGGGCCGCGCCAAGCCGGAAGAACTGCCGGAGCTTTATGCGCTGACCCAGCGCGAAGTGGGCGAGAACATCACTTCGCTGGAAACGCTGCAGCGGATGCACGCCTACAATCACGACACGGTGTGGGGCGTCTATCGCGCCAGCGACCGGAGCCGCGCCGACACGAAGATGGTGGGCTATGTGGCGCTGATCTTCCTGAACAAGGCGGGGCTGGAAGCGCTGGAGCAAGGCCGCTTCGACGGCATCGATCCGGACATGCGCATGGCCGTTCCCTCCGACACGCGGCCCGAAGCGATCTATATGTGGGTGGTGGTCTTGCGGAAGATTTCGCGCGTCGCCGGCTGGCTGATCGCCAACGCGCTGGGCGCGGAGCGTTACGGCGGCATTCCGATCTTCGCCACGGCGGGCACGACCGGCGGATTGAACGCGCTCAAGGGACGCGGCTTCGTGACCCATGAGAAGGCGGCGAACATCGGCACGCTGTTCCGCATGGACCGTCCGCCCTATGTTGCGCCGACCGGAAGCACCAACGCCGCGTAAGAGGCGCCATGTCCATTACTGTATCCGTTGTGAAAACGCCGGAGGCGTTGGCGCAAGCCTTCTCCATCCGCTCGCAGGTCTATATCGGCGAGCAGAAATGCCCCTATGACGAGGAGTTCGACGGCAACGATTTCTGCGCGACGCATTTCGTCGCCTATATCGACGGCGAACCGGCGGGCACGCTGCGCGTGCGCTGGTTCAGCGACTACGCGAAGTTCGAGCGCGTGGCGGTGCTGGCGCGCTATCGCGCCACGGACGTCGCCCGGATCATGATGGAATATTCCTTCGAAGTGATCCGCCGCAAAGGCTACACGCAGGCCTGCGGCTATGCGCAAAAGCGG
>JAFECN010000395.1 GCA_018242145.1 Pseudomonadota bacterium | reverse complement strand
GCGAGCCACACGCCCGACACGCTGGCGTCGATCACCTGCATCTTGCCGTTCGTGTCCGCCACGCGGAAATCCACTTCGTCGCCGCGACCTGGTTCGTTCGGGTCCTGCACCACGGTCTGCACGATGACATCGCCGGGCGCATGCTGGATGGAGCCGGTCACTTTCAGCGTCTGGCCGGAATAATGCGCGAGCTGCTCCTGATAGACCGCGGCGGCATAGCCCCGGAACGCCTGCACGAACGCATCGACATCCGCGGGCGGCGCCGAAACCGCCGCGGGGCCGAGCGTGAACACCGCGATGCGATGGATGTCCGTGAGGGATTCGAGAAAGGACTGGAATTGCGCCTGCTTGTCGGCGACGGACAGCGACGGGTTGTTCAGGATCGCAAGCCCCTTCTGCACATTGTCGCCGATATAGGTTTCGGCGGGCGTGGCGGCCTGTGCCGCCGACAGGCCGAGCGCCAGTGCGAAAGCGGCAGACGCAAACAGGCGCCGCGACAGCGTGGGAGCGTTCAGGCGCATGGGAAACCCAATCTCTTCCGGTTGGGCCGCAGCATGGGGCGAACGCGATAGCAGGGCAAGAAAAATGCCGCGACCATGTGGTCGCGGCATGGAAACATGAACGACGGCGCTTAGTTCTTGCCGGTCAGGTCGCCACCGGCCTGCACGCGCGCGGCGCGCTGCTTCAACTCGGCGGTGAGCGCCTTCACGTTGTTGTTGTGCTGGGCAAGGAAGGCCGAGAAATCGTCCTGTTCGGTGATCGCCAGATCGAGGCCCAGCACGATGATGTCCGCCACCGTGAAATGCCCCGGCGTTCCCAGGATGCGGAAATCGACCTGGATCGGATCCTGGCCAGTCTTGTTGGGATCGATCAGCACGGTGGAAACGAGAAAATCGTCCGCCTTGCGTTGCACCGATCCGGTCACTTTCAGCGTCTGGCCGGAATATTTCTCGAATTCCGATTCATAAACGGCGAAGGCATATTCGCGGAATGCCTCCTCGAAGGCCGCAAGATCGGCGGGCGAGGTGGAATTCTTCGCCGGACCGAGCGTGTAGTCGGCGATGCGCTTCAGATCGGTGAGGCGAAGAAGAAAGCTGCGGAACTCCTCGCGCTTCTGGGCCTGCGGCGCATTGCCGTTCAGGATCGTCAAACCCTTCTGCACGTTGGTCTGCACGAAGTCTTCCGCCGGCGATGCGGCCTGCGCAGCGGCAATCGGCAGGGCGATGGCCGCAAGCGCGGCGATCGCGAAGAGGCGGATGGCGCCGGCGAGGCGCGCGGGATGAAATGCTTGAGTCATAAGTTTACTCCAATGCTCTGCAGGGAAAGCCTGGAAATGATCGCGGCGGGTTATGGCAAGTTCGTGGCAACTCGCCGCGTTACAAATCCGGAAGATTTTTCACATCCGGGCGTCCATTGCGGATTTCGTTGTTGCGCATCTGGCGGTACAGGCTGCGGACGGACGCATAATAATCGACCGACCCACGCTCAATGTTCTGGAGCGTGTCCAGGTTGCGCGAGCGCACGTCGATAATCGACACGACCCGGCGCCCCGCGGACCACCAGAAATGCTCGCGCAGGGTGATGTAGGTCGTCGGATCGAAGAAGATGTCCACCACCTGTCCGGCGATGTCGCGCGGCGGATCGGGGCCCAGGAAGGGCAGCATGATGTAGGGGCCTTCGCCCGCGCCCCAGGTCGCCAGCGTCTGGCCGAAATCCTCGGTGTGCGCGGGAATGCCGAAATCGCTCGCCGGATCGAACAATCCGCCCAGGCCCAGCGTGGAATTGATGGTGAAGCGGCCGAAGGTATCGCTGGCGCGATCCATCTCGCCCTGCAGGATGTCGTTGACGAAGGTCACCGGCAGATCGAGGTTGAGAATGAAATTGTGCACGCCCTCGCGCGCGGGGTCCGGCACCACGGCGACATAGGCGCTGGCCGTCGGCTGCAGCACGAATTTGTCGACCTTCTGGTTGAAGTCGAACACCGCGCGATTGGTCTTCTCGAACGGATCGTTCTGGCCGGACGGATCGGTGGTCGCGCAGCCCGCAAGCAGCACGCCAAGGCCTACTGCCAGAAATTTGCCCAGTCCCCGCATCATTGTTCCAACTAATGTCTTTCCGCACTTAACGCGCGAGCCATCGTTTGGTCGCGCCGCTTTTCCCGCCCGATTTCCGTGAATCGGAACCGCCCCCGGTCGTAAATAGGGTTACCACATCCGCCATCAAGGGACAGCGTGGGCGATCACAGTCGCCGCCAAATAAACGCGGGCGTTGCGAAGAATTCACCAGATCGATCCACGGGATTCACCTCCGGCTGCCTGTTGCATAATCATATAAAGATATGTTTATATGATATCGTATTGGAGGTCCGGAAATGGACGAATTGCTGGCCATGCTGCGGGCCGCCGCCGACCCCACCCGGCTGCGGCTGCTGCTGATCCTGCGGGAGGCGGAACTCACCGTCTCCGAGCTGACCCAGATTTTGGGCCAAAGCCAGCCGCGTGTCTCCCGCCATCTCAAGCTCCTGACCGATGCGGGCCTGATCCTGCGGTTCAAGGAAGGAAGCTGGGTGTTCTACCGCTCCGCCGAGAAGGGTTCCGGCGCCGAGCTTGGCCATGTCCTGTCCCGTCTGGCCGCGCAGGATGCCGATCTTCTGGTCTCCGACCGCCGCCGGCTTGCGGCCGTGCGCGAAGCCCGCGCCGCCGAAGCCGCCGCCTTCTTCAAGGCCAATGCCGCCGACTGGGAACGCATCCGCTCGCTGCACGCCCCGGAGAAAGATGTCGAGGACGCGATCCAGAATCTGCTGCGCGCCCAGCCGGTGGAGTCGCTGCTCGATGCCGGCACCGGCACCGGACGGATGCTCGAACTGCTCGCGCCGGAGATCAAATACGGCGTCGGCATCGACGTGAGCCCGGAGATGCTGTCCATCGCGCGCGACCGGCTTTCGCGCGTGAAGGCCAATCATTGCCAGGTGCGGCTCTCCGATGTGTTCCGCATGCCGTTCGCCGCGGGCACGCAGGACGAAGGCTTCGACGCCGCGCTTTTCCACCAGGTGCTGCATTATCTCGACGATCCGCAGGCCGCCGTCGCCGAAGCCGCGCGCGTGCTGAAACCCGGCGGGCGCATTCTCATCGTGGATTTCGCGCCGCACGATCTGGAATTCCTGCGCACCGAATTGCAGCACCGCCGCCTCGGCTTTTCCGACAAGGAGGTGCAGGGCTGGTTCGAGGCGCTGAATCTCAAACCGCTTGAAACCGCCGCCATCGCGCCGCATGCGGGCGGCAGCGGCAAGTTGATCGTCAAGATCTGGGCCGCCGCTACCCCGCTTCGCCATCACCGTTCACGAGTTGCCGCATGAGTTTGCGCCGCCTTGCGCGCGATACGCGCCCGCTGAAAGTCAGCTTCGAGTTCTCGCCGCCGAAGACGCCGGATGCCGAAGAGAATCTGTGGCGCTGCATCCGCCGCCTCGAACCGCTGAAGCCGGATTTCGTCTCCGTCACCTATGGCGCGGGCGGCTCGACGCGCGACCGCACGCACAACACGGTCAAGCGCATCGTGGATGAGACGGCGCTGTCGCCCGCCGCGCATCTGACCTGCGTGGCGCACAGCCAAAGCGAAATTCGCGAGATCGCGCGCGGCTATTGGGACGCGGGCATCCGCCACATCGTGGCGCTGCGCGGCGACATGCCGAACATGCAGGGCAAATATCAGGCGCCCGCCGACGGCTATGGCTCGACGCCCGAGATGATCGCGGGCATCCGCCAGATCGCGCCGTTCGAGATCAGCGTGTCGGCCTATCCCGAACGCCATCCCGACAGCGCCTCGGAAGCGCAGGACATCGCGTTGCTGAGAGCCAAAGTGGACGCGGGTGCCAGCCGCGCGCTCACGCAGTTCGGCTTCGACACCGAAAGCATCGCGCGCTTCCGCGACCGCGTGGTGAAGGCGGGCATCAACGTGCCCATCGTGCCGGGCATCATTCCGACCACCAACATCAAGGGCATTTCCCGCATGGCGCAGACCGCGGGCGCGTCGGTGCCGGACTGGCTGGCCGACTTGTATGACGGCCTCGAAAGCGACGCCGACACCCGCAAGCTCATCGCCGCCACGATCCTCGCCGAACAGGTGCAGGAACTGCGCGCCGAAGGTTTCGACCAGTTTCATTTTTACACACTCAATCAGGCGGACCTGACTTTTGCGGCATGTTGCTTGCTCGGCATGAGACCGGAAGTCCGTCCATGAGTATCGCACTTTCATTTTCCTCCCCCGTTACCGGGGGAGGGGGACCGCGAAGCGGTGGAGGGGGCCCCCTCCGCCTCACTTCGCTTCGCTCGTTCAGCACCTCCCCCGTAAACGGGGGAGGAAAGGAATTGACATGAGTTTCGACAGAGCATCGCGTATCGCCTGGATGAAGACGGAAGCGCGCGAGCGCATCCTGCTGCTGGACGGTTCCTGGGGCGTGATGATCCAGGGCTATGGCCTCGGCGAGAACGACTTCCGCGGCGAACGCTTCGGCAATCACCCGAGCGATCTGAAAGGCAACAACGATCTTCTCACGCTCACCAAGCCGCAGATCATCCGCGACATCGGCCGCCAATATCTGGAAGCGGGCGCCGATTTCATCGAAACCAACACCTTCAACTCCCTCTCCATGTCGCAGGCCGATTACGGCCTCGAACATCTGGTGCCGGAACTGAACGAGCAGGGTGCGCGGCTGGCGCGCGAATTGTGCGATACCATGAGCACGTCCTCGCGCCCGCGTCTTGTGGCCGGCGTGCTCGGCCCGGCCAACCGCACGGCCTCGATCTCGCCGGACGTGAACGACCCCGCCTTCCGCAATGTGACCTTCGACGAATTGCGCGCGACCTATGCCGATGCCGCGCGCGGCCTCATCAAGGGCGGCGCGGACGTTCTGATGATCGAAACGATCTTCGACACCCTGAACGCCAAGGCGGCGATCTATGCGATCAAGCAGGTGTTCGACGAGGTGGGCGAGGAATTGCCCATCTGGATTTCCGGCACGATCACCGACCTCTCGGGCCGCACGCTCACCGGCCAGACGCCGGAAGCCTTCTGGCATTCGGTGCGCCATGCCAAGCCGTTCGCGGTGGGCCTGAACTGCGCGCTGGGCGCGAAGGAATTGCGTCCCTATGTGGACGATCTCAACCAGGCGGCGGACACGCTGGTCAGCGCCCATCCCAATGCGGGCCTGCCCAACGAGTTCGGCGGCTATGACGAAACCCCGGAGTCGATGGCCGCGATGATCGGCGAGTTCGCGCAAAGCGGGCTCGTCAACATCGTCGGCGGCTGCTGCGGCACCAAGCCACCGCACATCAAGGCCTTCGGCGAGGCGGTGAAGGGCATCAAGCCTCGCGCCATTCCTGAGAAGCCGCGCTACATGCGCCTGTCCGGTCTGGAGCCGTTCACGCTCACGCCTGACACCAATTTCGTGAATGTCGGCGAGCGCACCAACATCACCGGCTCCGCCAAGTTCCGCAAGCTGATCGCCGCCAACGATTACGAAGGTGCGCTCACCGTGGCGCGCGATCAGGTGGCGAACGGCGCGCAGGTCATCGATGTCAATGTGGACGAGGGCCTGATCGATTCCGAAGCCGCGATGCGCCGCTTCCTCAACATGGCGGCGGGCGAGCCGGACATCGCGCGCGTGCCGGTGATGATCGACAGCTCCAAATGGAGCGTGATCGAGGCGGGCCTGAAATGCGTGCAAGGCAAGCCCATCGTGAACTCCATCTCGCTCAAGGAAGGCGAGGAGTCCTTCGTCAAATACGCCAAAGAGGTGATGCGCTATGGCGCCGCCGTGGTGGTGATGGCGTTCGACGAAACCGGGCAGGCCGACACCCTCCAACGGAAAGTGGAGATCTGCCGCCGCGCCTATGACGTGCTGGTCAACAAGATCGGCTTCCCGCCGGAAGACATCATCTTCGATCCCAACATCTTCGCGGTCGCCACCGGCATCGAGGAACACAACGATTACGGCCATGCCTTCATCGAGGCCACCGCCATCATCCGCAAGGAAATGCCGCTGGCGCATATCTCCGGCGGCGTCTCGAACTTCTCCTTCTCCTTCCGCGGCAACGACACCGTGCGCGAGGCGATGCACTCCATCTTCCTGTTCCACGCCATCAAGGCGGGCATGGACATGGGCATCGTCAATGCCGGGCAGCTCACCGTCTATCAGGACATCCCCACGCCGCTGCGCGAAGCGATCGAGGATGTGCTGTTCAACCGCTCGCCGGAGGCCACCGAAAAGCTGCTCGACCTCGCGCAGCGCTTCAAAGGCGGCGGCGCGGCGGCGAAGGTCGAGGATCTGGCGTGGCGCTCGCTGCCGGTGCAGGAACGCCTGACGCATGCGCTTGTGCATGGCATCGATGCTTTCGTGGTGGAAGACACCGAAGCCGCGCGGCTGGAAGCGACCAAGCCGCTGGACGTGATCGAAGGCCCGCTGATGATCGGCATGAACGTCGTCGGCGACCTGTTCGGCTCGGGCAAGATGTTCCTGCCGCAGGTGGTGAAGTCCGCGCGCGTGATGAAGAAGGCCGTCGCGCATCTGCTTCCTTTCATGGAAGCGGAGAAGGCGGCGGGTGCGGTCCGGGAACCGGCGGGCAGGATCGTCATGGCCACGGTGAAAGGCGATGTCCACGACATCGGCAAGAACATCGTGGGCGTGGTTCTGCAATGCAACGGCTATGAGGTGATCGACCTCGGCGTGATGACGCCCACGCAAAAGATCCTCGACGCCGCCCGCGAAGCCAAGGCCAGCATGATCGGCCTTTCCGGCCTCATCACCCCGTCGCTGGACGAGATGTGCCACGTCGCCACCGAGATGGAGCGGCAGGGATTCGACATTCCGCTTCTCATCGGCGGCGCCACGACCTCGAAGGTGCACACCGCGGTGAAGATCAATCCCGGCTACACCAAGGGCCAGACGGTCTATGTCGCCGATGCCTCGCGCGCGGTGGGCGTGGCGTCGTCGCTGCTGTCCAAAACGCAGAAGGCCGATTTCGTCGCCGCCACGCGCAAGGAATATGCGGAGATCGCCGCGCGCCACCTCGCGGCCCGCGCGCCCGGCCGCCGGCTTTCCCTCCAGCAGGCGCGCGACAACAGGCTCAAGACCGATTGGGCCAGCTACACGCCGCCCACACCGACATTCTTCGGCACGCGCGCCTTCGGCCCCTACGATCTGGCGGAGATCGCGCGCTATATCGACTGGACACCGTTCTTCCAGACCTGGGAACTGGTGGGCCAGTTCCCCTCCATCCTCGAAGACGACAAGATGGGCGAAGCCGCGCGCGGCCTTTACACGGACGCGCAGGCCCTGCTGAAGAAGATCATCGACGAGAAATGGCTCACCGCCAAAGCCGTGATCGGCTTCTGGCCCGCCAACAGCGACGGCGACGACATCGTCGTCTATGGCGACAAGGCGCGCAAATTCCCCATCCAGCGGCTGCACACCATCCGCCAGCAGATGAACCGCGAAAGCGACAAGCCGAACATGGCGCTCTCCGATCTCATCGCGCCCATCGGCAAGGGCGCGGATTTCATCGGCGGCTTCGCGGTGACGGCGGGCATCGGCGAAGACGCGCACATCAAGCGCTTCGAAGCGGAGAAGGACGATTACTCCGCCATTCTGGTGCGCGCGCTGGCCGATCGTCTGGCCGAAGCCTTCGCCGAGCATATGCATGAGCGCGTGCGCAAGGAATTCTGGGGCTATGCCGCCGACGAGAATTTCACCAATGCCGAACTCATCCGGGAATCCTATCGCGGCATCCGCCCGGCGCCCGGCTATCCCGCGCAGCCCGACCACACCGAGAAGGGCACGCTGTTCAAACTGCTGGATGCGGAAGCCAAGGCCGGCATCAAGCTGACGGAGAGCTTCGCCATGTGGCCGGGTTCGGCGGTGAGCGGGCTTTATTTCTCCCATCCCGACAGCCGCTATTTCGGCACCGGCAAGATCGAGCGCGATCAGGTGGAGGATTATGCGAAACGAAAGGGCTGGGACATGGCCACCGCCGAACGCTGGCTCGCGCCCATCCTGAACTACGATCCGCGCGCGAAGGACGCGGCGTAGAACTATTTTGGATTGAACGGAGTCACAAACTCACTTGTCATGGCCCGCCGGAGTGCGGGCCACCCAGTTGAAATCTTGCGAAGCCGCATACCGAACGAGACGCCGGCGCTTCACCTCCGACATCCGAGCAAACGTCACCTGGGTGGCCCGCACTCCGGCGGGCCATGACATAGTTGGGTTGACGATAAAATTCACCTCATCTCAAACCACTCCAAAATCAAAAAAAGGCCGGGCGTTCTGCCCGGCCTTTTCGAAATTCTTTTTCTTCTTCGTCTTCTACCGAATGACACCCATCACGCATG
>JAFECN010000394.1 GCA_018242145.1 Pseudomonadota bacterium | reverse complement strand
GAATGTCAGCGCCTGCCAGACGAACAGTGCCGCCAAATAGGGAAGCCGCGCCAAAGGCGTCGCGAGCAGCAGCAGGAACGGTGGATAGTGCCAGCCATAGAAGGGCGTCTTCGCGCCGAAGATCGCGCGCTCCGCCGCCAGATGTTTGGGCGGAACATAGATGTCCGCCGCATGGCCCGCATTGGCCTGTATGCCTGCGGTGTAGATGTTCGAGAAATCCGATCCCAGCGGGCGGTCCTGATAATCGTTCAAGCCATGCGCCGTCAGGAACAGGCCCGCGATGGCGATGGCATAGGCGATCAGCAGCGCGACGGCCCACAGCCGCGCGCGTTCGAACGTCACCCAGTCGCCCTGGCGGATGTGGTCCCAGAAACGCAAAATCCGGCCTTCCTCGCGGAAAGCCGGATTCTGCGCGTGTTGCCTTAAGACTTAGTAGCTGCTGGCGCCTACGCCGCCGTCCATGGACATGCCGGAAACCTCGGCGTCCGTGGCCTGGGACTGCGACAGGCGGGACGCGGTGGCGCAGACCTGCGTGCGGTAGGAGAAGAAGAAGTCGCCCGTGCCGAAGAGGCGCAGGTTCGTGCGCTCCGTGCAGTCCTTCACCGGAACGGCCGGCGCGCATTTCAGCATGCCGTCCTTGTAATGGCGCAGGGCTTCGCCCATCGCGCAATCGAGCACCGTGCCGTTCGCATAGGCGCCGGCCATGCCCTGATCGGACTGCACCATGTCGCCGATGACGACCTTCAGCCGCGCGCCGGGAATGCAGCGCGCCACTTCGCCCTCATAGGCGGACTCGATCCAGGTGTCGCGCGTCATGTGCGAAGCCGGGAATTCCTGGCCGTTCGCGACGCACACCGCATGGATCGCCTTCACCACGCTGGCTTCCGTCATCTGGCAGGTCTGCTGCGCTTCCACCGCAACGGCGCCGCCGACGTAACCGCCGCCCTGATTGATCGTGGTCGATTCCGAATAAGACCCGCTCGACACATAGACATTCGACGACGCATTGGCCGAAGAGCTGGCCTGCGCCATCGCAGCCGCGAACGCTGCGGCTTCCGCTTCGCTGCTGCCGCCGCCTTTCACGATCACGATGTTCTTGTTGATCGAGATGTTCTTGTTGTCGTTGATGTTCTTGTTGATGTTCACGTTCTTGTTGATGTTGACGTTCTTATTGATGTTGATGTTGTTGTTTACGTTGATGTTCTTGTTGTCGTTGATATTTTTGTTGATGTTGATGTTTTTGATGTTGTTGATGTTGGTGTTCACATTCACCGGTTTGTACACGTTCACGTTCTTGTTGATGTTCACCGGCTTGAACACGTTGATGTTCTTGTTGATGAAGGTCGGCTTGGAGATGTTGATGCCGCCATGGCCGCCCATGTTCTTGCAGCCGGGGCCGCCGCTCATGCCGCCATAGTTCATGTGACCGCCGGAGCCGCCCGCGAAAGCGGGAACGACCGGCGCGGTCGCCGTGAGGAAGGCGAAGGCGGTGGTGAAAACGAACAGGGGCTTCGAACGCATGGCATGCTCCTTGGCTTTGCCATGCTGGCCCGCGCTCCCTTGCTGCGCGGCCTTGAACATTGACAAAGCCTTAATGTCAGACCGTCAATGCTTCACGAACCATGCCACACGGGCTGGGTTGCGAGGGGCGCGATTTGAGCCAAAACGATACAGTTCCCAAGGCTGCATCCCTCGGCGGTTGCAAATCGTGATCCCGATCTCAGACGACAATCCCACCCGCATTCCGGCGATCGTGAACTGGGCCATCATCCTGGCCTGCATCGCCGCGTTTGTCTGGGAGGTTTCGCTCGGCCACGACATGGAAGCGGCCATCGCGATTCTGGGCTTCACGCCGGATGCCCTGTCCGGGCCCGTTCACCGCTTGCCTGGCTACATCGCGGTGCCGGGGCCGGCCACGATATTAACCTCGATGTTCCTGCATGGCGGCTGGCTGCATATCGCCGGCAACATGCTTTACCTGTGGATCTTCGGGAACAACATCGAAGATGCGATGGGGCATCTGCGCTATCTGCTCTTCTATCTTGTGTGCGGCGTGGCGGCGGCTTTAACGATGGCCCTCATCGATCCGCAGTCGCGGATTCCGATGGTGGGTGCCTCGGGCGCGATCTCCGGCGTGCTGGCGGCCTATCTGCTTCTTTATCCGCGGGTGCGCGTCACCGTCATCGTGCCGCTCGGGATCATCTTCTATCCGCTGGCGATCAGCGCGATGTGGGTGATCGGCTTCTGGTTCGTGCTGCAGCTCATCAGCGCGGCGTTAACGCCGATCGGCCAGCCGGGCGTCGCGTTCTGGGCGCATGTCGGCGGCTTCGTCACGGGGCTTCTGCTCACGCCCTTCCTCAAATCGGGGCAATACCGCCTCTTCAGCGGTCCGCGCAGAGGGCCCTGGGGTTGAGTGCTTGCCGCCAAGCGCATGGGCGGCTTGGGTAATCCGCGTTTCTGTTCCATCTGGCATGTCCCCTGCTGATTACCGATCGGCAAGGCAATGTTTCGTCTCACCGCGAGACATCGCCTCAAACAGATTGATCGGAGCACCCTGGGGCCATGAAGCACAGAAACAGTCATTTGCTGGTGGGTTATTGGAGCCGTCTGCGCAAAGGCCGGGACGTTCCCGATCAGACCGATATCGACCCGCGTTCGATCAAGCGCATGCTGTCGCATGTTTTCATTCTCGAAGCCTCGAACGCCGCCCATCCGATCTACCGGCTCGCCGGCACTTCGCTCTGCGAGCGCTACGGCGCCGAATTGAAGGGCACGAATTTCCTGTCGCATTGGGACGGCCAGAGCCGCAGCACGCTCGCCGCGCTCATGCGCCAGTCGCTCGCCACGCGCCAGCCGGTTTGCCTGTCTTCCATCGCCTCCACGGCGGATTGCGGCATGGTGGAACTGGAAACGGTCCTCGCGCCGGTCAGCTTCGGCGATGACGGCCCCACCCGGTTTGTCGGCCTGGTTCAGGTGTTGAGCGATCTTTCCGCGCTGGGCGGCCGCGCCATTGCGTTCGAGCGTCTCGTCGCCTCGCATGTCGTCTCGGAGAACGAGCCCATCTCCGTGCGCAACAATCCGCCGCCCCCGCCACCGCCGCCCGCGCGTCCGCTGCAAAGCCTGCGTTCGCATCCGCGCGCGCCGCATCTGCGCCTCGTCGTTTCGCACGCCGGACCGGAAGCGGTTCACAATGAAATGGACGAGGCCATGCTCAAGTTGATCGCGGCGCTCGAGATTGTCTCCAAGCCCGCGAAGCTGGGCGTGGTCGCGAAATCAGTCTGACGGTGGGGAATCCTGCGGCGCCGGATTGGACGGCGTTCCGGGCTTGTGGGAATGATCGATCGGATCGTTGTGGAAAATGATCCGATTCATGTCGGCCTTCTCCTGCCGGTCCTGAAGATACGGGACTTCATAGCCCTGAATCGTCGCGACATAGGCCTGGAATTTCGCATCGTCTTCCGGCAGGCGCTTGTCGCAGCGATCCGGCGGCAGATGCTCCTGCTCCTGACACCACATGTCGAAATTGATGTTGGTCAGCGGCACCGCGCCGGTGGCTTGCGCCTGCGCGTGCCCGCTCACGAACGCCGCGGCGGCGAGGGCAAGAAGGCTGCTGCGCATCATCGTTTTCATGCCACGCAGCATATCCTCAGCATTGCCTCCCCGATAGGGTCAGGCTGCCGCCATCGATGATTTAATATTGTCCTCGTCCACCGGCACATGCTCGGCCGACGGCGCCGAGCGCCCCAAAATCATGTCGGACGCCTTCTCCGCGATCATGATCGTGGGCGCATTGGTATTTCCCGACACCAGCGAGGGCATCACCGAGGCATCGACAACGCGCAGCCCTTCGATGCCATGCACCTTCAATTGCGGATCGACCACGGCGTCCTTGTCGTGTCCCATTCTGGCGCTGCCGACGGGGTGGTAGATCGTCTCTGCCGTCTTGCGGATGAAGGCATCGATCTGCTCGTCCGTCCTGACATGGGCGCCCGGCATAAGTTCAGGGCCGCGATAGGCGTCGAAGGCCTTGGTGGCGAACAACTCGCGCGCGATCTTCACCCCTTCGCGCAGCGCGCGGCGGTCTTCTTCGGCTTCCAGATAATTGGGCTGGATGATCGGCGCGGCGAACGGATCGGCGGACTTGATCGAGATGGTGCCGCGGCTTTCCGGGCGAAGCTGACAGACATGCGCCATGAACCCGTGCCGGTCCGCCTTCTTGCGCGTGTGGTCGTACATCAGCGCGGTGATGAAATGGAATTGCAGGTCCGGCGTGTCCAGATCGGGCCGGCTCTTCACGAAGCCGCCGGACTCGAGGCCCTGTCCGGTCGCCACGCCGGTGCCGAACAGCATGTATTGCAGGCCGGTCTTCAATTGTCGGATCGGGTTGGACTGGCTGTAGAGCGTGATCGGCTGGCTGGATTCATACTGGATCGAGCAATCCAGATGATCCTGCAGGTTCTTGCCCACGCCCTTGAGATCGAGCACGACGGGAATGTCGAAACGCTTGAGGATGTCGGCATCGCCGATGCCGGACAGCATCAGCACCTGCGGCGTGTTCACCGTGCCGCCCGACAGAAGCACCTCGCGCGTCGCGCCCGCCTGAACCGTCTGCTTGTTCTGGATGTATTCGACGCCGGTGGCGCGGTTGCCTTCGAACAACACGCGCGAGACATGCGCTTCGGATTCGATGGTCAGGTTGGGCCGGTCGATGATCGGCGTCAGGTAAGCCGATGCCGCGCTCCAGCGCTTGCCGTTCTTGATCGTGAGCTGATACGGCCCGAAGCCTTCCTGCTGATAGCCGTTGAAGTCTCTGGTTTCGCGATAGCCTGCATCCACGCCGGCGCGGATGAACGCGCCGAACAGCGGGTTGTCGGAGCGGCCGTTGGAGACGTAGAGCGGCCCGTCGCCGCCATGGAAATCGTTGCCGCCGTTCTCGTTGGTTTCGGCGCGCTTGAAATAGGGCAGCACGTCGGCGAAGGACCAGCCTTCATTGCCCATCTGCCGCCAGTGATCGTAATCGCGCGCGTGACCGCGGATATAGATCATGCCGTTGATCGACGACGATCCACCCCAGCCGCGCCCGCGCGGCCAGTAGAGCTTGCGGCCGTTGAGGTGAAGCTGGCCTTCGGTGTCGTAGTACCAGTTGTGCGGATTCTTCTTGCCGATGAGGGCAGGGATGCCCGCCGGCATGTGGATCATCATGGACTTGTCGCGCGGGCCCGCCTCGATCAGCAGAACCTGGTTGCCCGGATCGGCGGACAGACGATTGGCGAGCACGCAGCCCGCGCTGCCCGCGCCGATGATGATGTAGTCGAACGCCTTCATGGCCGCTTCCCGTCCCCAGTCTTCCTTCTTGGGGCGAGATTAGCGCAAAGATGACGCCTGTGTCGCGCTTTTCGCGATTCTGCCCTTACGGAACGAGCGTCACCACGGCGCGGCGGTTCTTCGGCTCTTTCACGCCGTCGCCGGTCTGAACCGCCAGATCGCTTTCGCCCACGCCGGACACGCTGATCGCCTCGCGGCGCGCGCCCATGGCGACAAGGGTTTCTTCCACCACATTGGCGCGCTTCACCGAGAGGCGCTGATTGTAGCCCGCCGAGCCCGAGGTGTCCGTATGGCCGACGATCGTGATGCGCGACTGCCCGCCCGCGCGTGCGGTGGCGATGGCCTCCTGCAAGGTCGTCAACTGCTCGGCTTTCAGGTCCCAGGAATTGAGATCGAAATAGACCGTGTAATTCGTCGCGGGCGGCGGGGCCGGTGGCGCGGGCGGCGTCGGGTTCAGCTCATGCTCAAGCTGCGTGAGCGCGGTATCCAGTCCGCGGCGGCATTGCGCGGACGCGGACTGCAAGCCCGCCACCTGCGCGTCGAGGATCCAGCAATCGTATTGCGCCTGCGCAAGCGCGGCATCGGCCGGGAATTTGCCGCGGCCGTCTTCCAGCGCCTTCAACAGTCTGTCGCGCATCGTGGCGGCATCGGCGTTTCCGTCCGGCGCGGGCT
>JAFECN010000393.1 GCA_018242145.1 Pseudomonadota bacterium | reverse complement strand
CCTTCTCTTCCACATCGAAGAACACATGAAGGGCGTCGAGCATTTCTTCCAGCAGGTGATGGACGGCGTGGCGAAACCGGTTGTCTTCCTTCTGGTGGGAGCCTTGGCGGACGTGCATGCGCTGATCGCATACGCGCCCATCGGCATTGCGGTGGCCCTGATCTTCATGTTCGTGCTGCGGCCCGCTATGGTGTTCCTGATGCTCGGCATCTACACCCTGTTTTCCGGCCGCCGCGGGTTGCGCGTGAAAGAGCTTCTGTTCATCTCCTTCGTGCGCGAGACCGGCGCCATCCCCGCCGTGCTTCTGGTGATGGTGGTGGCGCAGATCACAGCGCCCATTCCTGGACTGGTGGAAATCGGCATGTGGGTGATCCTCCTGACGCTCATTCTCGCGCCGCCGCTTACGCCTTTCGTGGCCCGCAAGCTGGGACTGGCGGAATGAACGCTCTTCTTCTTCGCCCCGCCCGTGTCTGGACCGCCGGTTTCGGCGCGGCGCGGGAAGGACTGGCGGTTCTGGTGCGCGGCAACCGCATCGCGCGCTTGGACCGCGCCGACGCGATCGCGGACGACGCGCGGATTGTCGATCTTCCGGGCACCACGCTGCTGCCGGGATTGATGGACCTGCATTCGCACCTGTTCCTGCACCCCTACAACATCACAAGCTGGGACGATCAGGTTCTCAAGGAAAGCGAGGCGCTGCGCACGGTGCGCGCCGTGAAGCATGCGAAGGATACGCTGGACGCCGGCTTCACCCTGTTGCGCGATCTGGGCACGGAAGGCGCGGGCTATGCGGATGCGGCGCTCAAGCGCGCCATCGACAGCGGCATCGTGCCCGGCCCGCGCCTGATCGTGACCACGCGCGCCATCGTGGCGAGTGGCGGCTACGCGCCGATGCGCAAGAACTACCGCCCCGATTGCTGCCTGCATGCGGGCGCGGAGGAAGCGAGCGGCATCGACGAATGCGTGCGGGCGGTGCGCCATCAGGCGGCGCATGGCGCGGACTGGATCAAGCTCTATGCCGATTATCGCGTGGGGCCGAACGGCGAAACCGTGCCCACCTTCTCGCTGGAAGAATTGAAAGCCATTGTGGAGACGGCGCGCGATCTCGGCCGCCCCGTTGCCGCGCACACGATGAACGACGAGGCGATGCGCCGCTGCATCGAAGCGGGCGTGGCTACCATCGAGCATGGCTATTGCGGCACGCGCGAAACCTTCCAGCGCATGGCTGGGAAAGGTATTGGCTTCCTGCCCACGCTGACGGTGGCCGAAGCGATCAGCGAATATTTCCAAGGTTACACCCGCGGCGGGCAGCCGACGCCGCGCATGGAAGAGGCCGCCAATGCTTTCCGGCTGGCGCGCGAGGAAGGCGTGACCATCGGCTGCGGCAGCGATGTGGGGCCTTTCCCGCATGGCGAGAGCTTCCGCGAGCTGGAATGGATGGTGAAGCTCGGCATGCGCCCGCAAGAGGCGCTGGAAGCCGCCACATCCGTTGCCGCGAAGATCATCCGCCGTGACGATCTGGGCCATATCCGCGAAGGCGCGCTGGCCGATCTGGTCGCGGTGGACGGCAAGCCGGACGAAGATATCGGAGCCGTCGCTAGGGTTCGCTTCGTGATGAAGGACGGCGCGGTCATCAAAGGCGGGGCGTGAGCGCCGGTCAGGCGAAATGCGAAACATGCGGTGCTGGCCTGGACGCTGCCAGCAGCGGCGGCATGTGATATTCGCAGAGAACGTCGTCGATCTTCCGGAACAGGCGCGACGGCTCGATAGGTTTGACGAACAGGCTGGAAAACCCCGCATCGCGATAATCGCTCTCGCTCCAGCGGCAATCATTGTCCGTCACTGCGAGGATCGGGACCTTGCTGCCGCGCGCCGGTGTTGCGCGCATGCGCCGGAAGCCGCCCAGTTCGCCCGGCGCGTGGCGGTCGATGTCGATGAACACCATGTCCACCGGATGTTTGCGGAAATAGGTCACCGCGTCCGCCGCCGTGCGCGCGAAGATTGCCTCCGTCCGGATGACATCCATGCAGGCTTGCAGCAGCTTGCGCTCCAAATCATCCTCCTCGACACAGAGGATGCGGAGCGCACGCGGGCGTGACTCGAGGGCTATCATAAATGCTCAAATGGTAGCCAAAGGCCGGGCGTTCCGGCAGACTGAAAAAACCGGTTACTTATCCGTTAAAGAGAACAGAAGCGAAGGGTCGGGCAAAATGACGGGGCGGATTTTTGCAGCATTGGCGGCTGCGGCGCTGGTATTGGGAAGTGCGGCACAAGCCGCGCCCACGCACATCACTTTCGTGACCGACTGGAAGGCGCAGGCCGAGCATGGCGGCTTCTATGAAGCCCTCGCCACCGGGCTTTATGCCAAGGCCGGGCTGGACGTGAAGATCATGGAAGGCGGCCCCGCCGTGAACGTGCCGCAATTGCTCGCGGGCGGCGCGGCGGATTTCGGCATCGGCTCCAACGGCTTCATTCCGCTGAACATGGTGCGCGAGGGCGTGCCGGTGCGCGCCGTGATGGCGGTGTTCCAGAAGGACCCGCAAGTGCTCATCACCCATCCGCGCAACGACGTGAAATCGCTGGCGCAGATGAAGGGCAAGCCGATCATGATCGCGGACGCCTCCACCGTCGCGTTCTGGCCGTGGCTGAAAGCGAAATACGGTTTCAGCGATTCGCAAATCTGCAAATACACCTTCAACCTCGCGCCCTTTCTCGTCGCTCACAAGGCGATCCAGGAAGGCTATCTGACGAGCGAGCCTTACACGGTGGAGAAGGAAGGTCATTTCAAGCCGCAAGTCTTCCTGCTCGCGGACAATGGCTATCCCGGCTACGCGAACATGGTGCTGGTGCCGCAGAAATGGATCGACCGGAATCCGAAGGCGGTGCAGGCTTTCGTGAATGCCACGGCAGCGGGATGGAAAGCCTATCTCTATGGCAATCCCGCGCCGGCCAATGCGCTCATCAAACGCGACAATCCGGAAATGACGGACGGATTGATCGCGCAGGCCATCGGCAAGCTGAAGAGCTACAAGCTCATGGGCGCGCCAAACGGCATCGGCGAAATGACCGATGCGCGCTGGAAGACATTCTTCGATACAATGGCGAGCGAAGGACTCTATCCGAAAACACTGGATTATAAGAAGGCCTACACACTGAAGTTCCTTCCAAAGAAATGACCTCCCTCCTCTCGCTGCATGGCGTTTCCAAGACGTTCGATTCCGGCACGCAGGCGATTGCGGCGCTGGATCTGGAGGTGCGCACGGGCGAATTCCTGTCGCTGGTGGGGCCCTCCGGCTGCGGCAAATCCACGGCGCTGCGCATCATCGCGGGTTTGATCGCGCCGACCATGGGCAACGTGGCATGGCCCAGCGGCAGGCCGGAGATCGGCTTTGTCTTTCAGGAGCCGACGCTGATGCCATGGCGCAACGCGCTCGACAATGCGCGGTTGCCGCTGGAACTGAAAGGCATCGCGCGCGCGGACGCGGAGGCGCGGAGCCGGCAAGCGCTTGCGCGCGTGGGGCTTGGCGAATTCGGACACGCCTATCCGCGCGAACTTTCGGGCGGCATGAAGATGCGCGTGTCCATCGCGCGCGCCATCGCCGCGCATCCCAAGCTGCTTCTGATGGACGAGCCGTTCGCGGCGCTGGACGAACTCACGCGGCAATCGCTGAACGACGATCTTCTGAAACTGGCGCGCGAAGACGGCATCACGGTGATCTTCGTGACCCATTCGGTCTATGAAAGCGCCTATCTCTCGGACCGCGTGGTGGTGATGACGCCGCGGCCCGGCCGCGTGACGGCGGATATCGCCATCGCCCAGCCCGCGGACCGCAGCGTCGCCTATCGCCTGACGCCGCAATTCACCGACGCGGCGGGCCGGATTTCCGCGGCGCTCGGCGACGCAATGAGCCGCGCGGCATGAAGCGCTGGCTCACCTATAGCGTCCCTGTCGCGCTCGGCATCGCGGTGCTGGCGTTCTGGGAATGGGCGGTGACGCATTGGCAGGTGCCGCGCTTCGTGCTGCCCGCCCCGTCGGCCATCGCGCAATCCTTCGTGGACGACCGCGCGCAACTCGCCGCCGCGACGTGGACGACCTTCCGCATCGTGATCGAAGCCTTCGTGCTGGCGCTCGTCACGGGCGTGGCGCTGGCCATTCTGTTCGCCCAGAGCCGCATCGTGGAACTGGCGCTGTATCCTTATGCCGTGATCCTGCAGGTGACGCCCATCATCGCCATCGCGCCGCTGATCGTCATCTGGGTGGGCTATGAGCACATCGATCGTGCGCTGCTCATTCTCGCCTGGATCGTGGCGTTCTTCCCCATCCTCGCGAACACCACGCTGGGCCTGCGTTCGGCGGACCGCAATCTCATCGACCTCTTTCGCCTTTACGGCGCCTCGCGCTGGCAGATTCTGTGGAAGCTTCAGCTTCCCGGCGCGCTGCCCTATCTGCTGGGGGCCATGAAGATTTCCGGCGGCCTGGCGCTGATCGGCGCGGTCGTCGCGGAGTTCGCGGCCGGCACCGGCACGGCCACGGGCCTCGGCTGGACCATCACCGAGGCGGGCAATCGCCTGCACATCGAGACCATGTTCGCGGCCTTGGCCATCCTCTCGGTTCTGGGCGTGGCCATCTTCTTCCTGCTGTCGGCATTGGAATGGGCCCTCCTGCGCCATTGGCATGAAAGCGCCGTTTCCCGGCAGGAGTAGTTCTACACTCATAACACGTTATTATGTCAAATTTACACATTCTGCATGTGATCTATTGAATTGCCCGGCGGGAATTGCGATTTTCCCACTATGGCTGTCGTCCCCGCCCTCCAGGTCCTCACCGCCAACCGTCTGCGCGACGGTGACGTCGTCTATTGGCGCGATGGGGCATGGGTCGATCATTTCGCCACCGCCAATGTGTTCGGGGAAAAAGCCGCCGCCGAAGCGGCGCTGGAGGCGGCGCGCGTTTTCGTGAAAGACCGCGTGGTGGTGAATCCCTATCTCTTCGGCGTGCGGGAAGATGGCGGCCGCATCCGCGCGATCGAAGAACGCGAGATCATCCGCAGCGAGGGCCCCAGCGTCCGCCGCGATCTCGGCAAGCAAGCCATGGATTCCTTCGATGTATCGATATGACGAATTCGACGCGCAGTTCGTTCGCGAGCGCGTCGCGCAGTTCCGCTATCAGGTCGAACGCCGCCTCGCGGGCGAACTGACCGAAGACGAGTTCAAGCCGCTGCGGCTGATGAACGGGCTCTATCTGCAACTGCACGCCTACATGCTGCGCATCGCGGTGCCATACGGCACGCTGAATTCCCGGCAGCTTCGCAAGCTGGCCTATATCGCGCGCACCTACGACAAGGGTTACGGCCACTTCACCACGCGCACCAACATGCAGTTCAACTGGATCAAGCTGGTGGACGTGCCGGATATCCTTGGCCATCTGGCCGAGGTTGAGATGCATTGCATCCAGACCAGCGGCAACTGCATCCGCAACACCACCGCCGATCAGTTCGCGGGCGCCACCGACGAAGAGATCGAAGACCCGCGTCCGCTCTGCGAAATCATCCGCCAATGGTCGAGCCTGCATCCGGAATTCGTTTTCCTGGCGCGCAAGTTCAAGATCGCGGTCGGCGCCTGCGAGAAGGACCGCGCGGCGCTGCTCTGGCACGACATGGCGGTGCAGATCGTCAAGAATGCAGAGGGCCGCGTCGGCTACAAGGTCTATGCCGGCGGCGGAATGGGGCGCACGCCCTATCTGGCGCAGGTGATGAGCGAATTCGTGGAGCGCGAGGACATCCTCGCCTATCTGGAAGCCGTTCTGCGCGTTTACAATCAGGACAGCCGCCGCGACAACATCCACAAGCAGCGCATCAAGATCCTCGTCAACGCCATCGGCGTGGAGGAAATGCGCAAGCGCGTACAACGCGAGTTCGAGGAGATCAAGGCCACCGGCACGCTGCAACTTCCGCAGGAAGAGCTGGACCGCATCCGCGCCTATTTCGCCCCGCCGCCGTTCGAAACGCTGCCGGATGACGAGCCCACCTCGCTCGATCCCACATTCAAATCCTGGCATGCGCAGAACGTCAGCAAGCACCGCCAGCCGGGCTATGCCATCGCCACGATCTCACTGAAGCCCATCGGCGGCGTGCCGGGCGATTGCACCGCCGAGCAACTCGACGCGCTGGCCGATCTCATGGACGAATACGGCATGGCCGAGATCCGTGTCAGCCATGAGCAGAACCTCGTGCTGCCGCATGTGCGCAAGAAAGACCTGCCGGCCATCTACAAGAAGCTGAAGGCGCTGCATCTGGCGACGCCGAATGCGGGGCTGGTGACGGACATCATCGCCTGCCCCGGCCTCGATTATTGCGATCTGGCGAATGCGCGCTCCATCCCCATCGCGCAGGACATCGCCAAGCGTTTCGAGAATCTCGACCGGCAGCACGACATCGGCGAGCTGAAGATCAAGATCAGCGGCTGCATCAATGCCTGCGGCCATCACCATGCCGGGCATATCGGCATTCTCGGCGTGGACAAGAAGGGCGTGGAATACTACCAGCTTCTGCTCGGCGGATCGGGCGCGGAGGATGCCGCCGTCGGCGCCATCATGGGCCCGGGCTTCACCGAGCACGATATCGGGCCCGCGGTGGAGCGCGTGATCGACACCTATCTCAAGCTGCGCCGGAACGGCGAGCGCTTCCTCGACACCTATCGCCGCGTCGGCATGGAGCCGTTCAAGAACATGGCTTACGGGGAGCAGATGTATGCCGCTCATTAAGGACGGCGCGTTTGCGGACGACCCTTTCGTGACGGTGGCCGACGATGCGACGCTGCCGGACGGCGCCGCCATCGTTTCCTTTCCCCGCTTCCAGAAGGAGCGCGACGCGCTTCTGGCCCGCAACGCGCCCTTGGGCATCCAACTCAAAGCGCCGGGGAACCCGGAGCTTCTGGGCGAGGATGTTCCGCGCTTCTCGGTGATCGTTCTGGAATTTCCGGTGTTCCGCGACGGGCGCGCCTTCTCCTGGGCGCGGATGCTGCGGCAGCGGCTGAATTTCACCGGCGAAATCCGCGCCACCGGCCATTTCCTTTACGACCAGATCGCCTACATGCGCCGCGTCGGCTTTGACGCCTGGACCGTGCCGGAGGGCTTCCCGCTGAAGCAGTTCCACCGCGCGCTCGGCGAGATAACAAATGTTTATCAGCCGAGCTCTGACGGGCGGAAAACCATCCGCCAATTGCGCAACGGCCTGTAAGCCAGGGGTTTGCCGCCGGGGCGGCTATTTGCTAGTATTACTTCGGAAACTAGAAGTAATACCGATGAGCACGACCGTCACCAGCAAAGGCCAAGTCACCATTCCCAAGCGCGTTCGCGATGCCTTGGGCCTGAAGCCGGGGAGCAAGGTGCAGATCGGCGTGGAGATGCCGGGCACAGCCATCTTGCGGCCTGCGGGGAAGCCGAAAAAGAGCGAATACCGCAAGCGCCTCGACAACGTGCGTGGGACATTGAAGCTCGATATGACGACCGACGAGATGATGAAATTCCTCCGCGGCGATTGACGTGATTCTCATCGACACGAATGTCATACTCGACGTCGTGAAACCGGATCGCTGGACGGAATGGTCGGCGCAGGCCCTGGAAGCTGCCGCCGCGACAGATTCGCTGGGTATCAATCCAATTATCTATGGGGAACTTTCGGTTTACTACGAGCGCATGGAAGATATCGATGTCGTTCTCGAAGGCTTGCAGCTCGATCTGTTGCCGTTGCCGAAAGCTGCCCTCTTCCTCGCGGGCAAAGCCTTCCAGCGTTACCGCCGCGCGGGAGGAACCAAGGTCAACGTCCTTCCGGACTTCTTCATCGGCGCGCACGCCGCTGTTACGGATTCGGCTCTTCTGACGCGCGATACGACGCGCATTCGCAGCCATTTTCCAACAGTGCGATTGATCGCTCCGGAAAAGCAACCTTGACCCTTACCCCTCCCGGCCCTAAGAGCGCATCGCTGCTTTGAGGCGCGTGCACATGAACGTGCGTCCCGCGGAGATTCCGCGCTTTGCGAATATCGGACAGGCGATCGAGACACTGAAGCCCGCCGAGCCGACTTATGTGCTCCATCCATCGAAATTCGCCGAAGCGGCCAAGCGGTTCCTCGACCATTTTCCTGGCGATACGCTTTACGCCATCAAGGCCAATCCGCATGTGAATGTGCTGGATCAGGTGTGGGCGTCAGGCATCCGCCATTTCGACACCGCATCTTTGCCGGAAATTGAACTGGTGAAGGGCCGCTTCCCTGAGGCCATCTGCCACTTCATGGCGCCGGTGCGCGCGCCGGGCACGGCGAAGATCGCCTTCGAGAAATACGGCGTCACCGACTATGTGGTCGATTGCGACTACGAACTGGACAAGCTTCTGGCGGAAACAAAAAATTCCAGGAAGCTGCGCATTTTCGTGCGCATCGCAACCCCGCTTGGCGGCGCGCTGCTGGAACTGTCCAGCAAGTTCGGCTGCACGCCGGACGAAGCAGCGAAACTGCTCAAGCGCGTGAAAGACAGCGGCGCGCAACCCTGCATCACCTTCCATGTCGGCTCGCAATGCCTGTCGCCGTTCTCCTATGCGCAGGCGGTGGAGATGGCGCGGCGCACGGCGGAGAAGGCGGGCGTGGAAATCGCGGCGCTGGATGTCGGCGGCGGATTCCCGGGCCCCTACAACAACAACGACGTGCCGCCCTATCACTGGTATTTCGATTCCATCAAGGAAGCGCTGGCGACAATGCCGAGGCCCGTGCCGGTGATCTGCGAGCCGGGCCGCGCGCTGATCGCCGAAGGGCTCTCGCTCATTACCCAGGTGATCCTGCGCAAAGGCGACTCGCTTTATCTGAATGACGGCGTGTACGGCAGCTTCGACGAGCTGACCTTGCCGGGCTGGAACGCGGACTATTTCCACCGCGTCTATGCGCTCGACGCCAAAGGCAAGGTTTCGGAGAAGCCGCAAGGGCAAAAGGCGTTCCGCGTCTATGGACCGACCTGCGACAGCCTCGACGTCCTGCCGCGGCCGCTGGCCCTGCCCGACAATATCGGGCCGGGCGACTACATCGTGTTCGAGTCCATCGGAGCCTATTCGGTGGCCGTGCGCACGAATTTCAACGGGTTTTTCCCGGATAGCTGGGCCATCGCCGGGAACTGACAGCGTTCCGTCTTGGGTTCCCAAACGAAACCTTAACGGCTTGGCGCTTCAATTCGCCCATGAGCGATGCCAGGCAGCGGCTGACCCATCTGATCGAACTGGCCACCACCGATGCGCCGGAGAACCGCCGCACGCTCGCGGTGGAACTGTGCGATCTGCTGCTGGACTGGCCCGCGCATTATCCGGCCGCGATGCGCGAGCCCTTCGAGGCGCTGCTGGAAAAGATCGTGCGTTTGATCGACGCCGACACGCGCCGCGCGCTTGCCGAGAGACTGGGCGCGCGCGACGAGACGCCGCTGCCGCTGCTCAACGAATTCTATTTCGATGCGCCGTCCGAAACCCGCGACGCCATCGTGCTGCGCAACGCGCTTCTGGAAGACGGCACGCAGCCCGAACTGCCGCGCGCGAACGAAAAGGAAATCGTGGCCGCGGCGCGCAGCAGAACCAACGGCGAGTTCACCCGCGCCTTCGCGAGCATGCTGGGCATCGAAGCCGGCACGGCGGAGCGTATTCTGCTGGATTCCTCCGGGCGCGCGCTCGCCATCGCCTGCAAGGGCGCGCACATGAACCGCGCGACATTCTCCGCACTCGCCGTGCTCACCGAAGGCAGCGGCGGAACAGTGGACCTGCGCGAACGGCTTTCCAGCTTCGACTCCGTGCCGCTGACAGCCGCCGAGCGCTTGCTGGTCCACTGGCGCACCAAGCACGCGGCTTAACTTTCCTCCCCCGTTTTACGGGGGAGGTGCCGAGCGTAGCGAGGCGAAGGGGGTGGCTGCGGCTTCGCAAGTTCTTCACTGCTCCAGCCGCCCCCTCCACCGCTTCGCGGTCCCCCTCCCCCGTAAAACGGGGGAGGAAAATTATTCCGCGTGAACTTCGCTGCGTTCGCGGGTTTTGGCGAATTTGAGCTTGGTCAGCTTCTCCGACACATAGCCCAATTCCCACGCGGACTTCGCCAGGAACACCGGCGCGCCATCGCGGTCCGTCGCCATCTGGTTGCGATAGGTGGCGATCAGTTTCTCCAGTTCCGCTTCGTCGCCCGTCACCCAGCGCGCGGTGTCGTAAGGCGAGGCTTCCAGATCGACGTCGAGATCGTATTCGGCGGCAAGACGCGACTTCAGCACTTCCAACTGAAGCTGGCCGACGACGCCGATGATCCATTGCGCGCCCAGCATGGGCTTGAACACCTGCGTCACGCCCTCTTCGGCGAGGCTTTCCAGCGCGCGCGTCAGATGCTTCTGCTTCATCGGATCACCCAAGCGCACACGGCGCAGGATTTCCGGCGCAAAGTTCGGGATGCCGGTGAACAGCACGTCGCCGCTTTCGGAAAGCGTATCGCCCACGCGCAGCACGCCATGGTTCGGGATGCCGATGATGTCGCCGGGCCACGCCTCATCCACCGTCTCGCGCTCCTGCGCGAAGAACAGGATCGGGTTGTGGATGCCGATGGCCTTGCCGGTGCCGGACTGTTTGAGCTTCATCCCGCGCCGGAACTTGCCGGAGCAGAGGCGCAGGAACGCCACGCGGTCGCGATGGTTCGGGTCCATGTTCGCCTGCACCTTGAACACGAAGCCGGTGACTTCGCTGTCGCCGGGCTGAATCTCTTTTCCCTTGGCGGTTTGCGCGCGCGGCGGCGGCGCGTTCTCGGCGAGGCCCTTGATGAGATCCTTCACGCCGAAATTCTTCAGCGCCGAACCGAAATAAACCGGCGTCAGATGGCCTTCGTGATAAGTGCCCGCATCGAAACGCGGCAGGCCGGCGCGCGCCAGCTCCACCTCTTCCTCGAATTTGGGGCGAATATCGTCCGGGATCATCGCCAGCATCGCGTTGGCGCCGACGCGCTCGTCTTTTCCGAAGACGGAAAAATCGTCGGAATAAAAGTCGTAAGTCCCTTTGAAGTTCAGCCCCATGCCCGCCGGCCAGTTGACCGGCGCGCATTCCAGTTGAAGCTGGTCCGCGATCTCGTCCAGCAGTTCCAGCGGATCGCGCGCCTCGCGATCCATCTTGTTGATGAAGGTCATGATCGGGATGTCGCGCAGGCGGCACACCTCGAACAGCTTGCGCGTTTGCGCTTCGATGCCCTTCGCCGCGTCGATCACCATCACCGCGCTGTCGGCGGCGGTGAGCGTACGATAGGTGTCTTCGGAGAAGTCCTCGTGGCCCGGCGTGTCGAGCAGGTTGAACACCGCCCCGCCATATTCGAACGTCATCACCGCGCTGGTGACGGAGATGCCGCGCTCCTGCTCGATCTTCATCCAGTCCGATTTGGCGCGCCGCGCCTCGCCACGCGCCTTCACCGCCCCCGCCGCCCGGATCGCGCCGCCGAGCAGCAGCAGATGCTCCGTCAGCGTCGTCTTTCCCGCGTCGGGGTGTGAAATGATCGCAAAAGTCCGCCGTTTTGCGGCTTCGCTGGCAGGGGTCTGGGACATGGCGCGGGGCGTAGCAGGGCGGCCCCTGTTCCGCAAGAATGGGGTCCTGCTATGCTCCCGCGCGGGTGCAAAGGGGCAGTTCCAGTGAACGACAAACCAAAAACCTCCGAAACAAACGGGCCCTTGTGGGGATCGCGGGCGCGCGACTGGGCCGACATCCAGGAAGGCCAGTGCCGTCCGGCTTACGAGACGATCCTCCGGCGCTTCGTGAAGAAGGGCACGCGCTATCTCGATGCGGGCTGCGGGGCCGGCGGGGCCGCGGCCATCGCGGCGCAGCGCGGCGCCAAAGTCAGCGGCATCGACGCGGCGGAAAACCTTCTCGCCATCGCGCGCGAGCGGACTCCGTCCGGCGATTTTCGCCTCGGCGATCTGGAAACGCTGCCCTTTGCCGACCGGTCCTTCGATCTGGTGACCGGCTTCAACAGCTTTCAATATGCGGGCAATCCCGCCGCCGCGCTGGCGCAGGCAAAGCGGGTCACCAAACGCGGCGGCCTGTTTTCGCGCGCGGGGCATATCGTCATCATGACATGGGGACCGCCGGAGAAGATGCCGGCCGCATCGCTGGTCAAGGCGCTGGGTCCGCTTCTGCCGCCACCGCCGCCCGGCGCGCCCGGTCCGTTCGCGCTATCGGATGAAAAGGCGCTGCGCGCGCTCGCCAAAAGCGCGGGCCTCAAGCCCGGCAAGATCGTCGATGTCGACAGCCCGTTCCGCTACGCCGATCTCGAAACCGCACTGCGCGGACTTGGCGCCTCCGGCGTCGCCGCGCGCGCGATGGCGCATTCGGGCGAAGACGCCGTCAACAAGGCGCATGCAGAGGCGCTCGCGCCTTTCCGCAAGCCGGATGGCTCCTACGTCGTCGGCGCGGTGTTCCGCTGCCTGATCTGCACGCCTTGATGAAACGCACAGCCTAGGGCGAAACCGAGAAGGTCATCGCGCCGAAATCGAAGACCACGGCGGAATAGGTTTGAAGCACATCCTCGCCCAGCCGCGCGGCTTCGCCGGTTTCCGGTTCTTTGGCGATGTCAGCGTCCTTCAACACCAGCGGCTGCCCTGCGAGCGTAAAAGCCACGGTGGGAAAGCGCCGGACATCTTCCGTCACCACGCCACCCACGCCGCCGATCTTGCGCTTGGTCTTTATGATCGTCGCGCGCTCAGCGTCGGACACCAGCGGAACGGCGTCCTCATAGAGATAACTCACATCCGCGCCGCTATCGAATTGCGCCGCACGCCGGCCGCCCGGACCGTCCAACGGCACAGCGATACCAGCAGGATGCCAGATCATCGGCACCGCGCCAGGAAACGACGCAGGCGCCGCGCTGCCCAGCGCCAGCCACCTGTCGTGATCCATCCATGCAATGCGCCCGAAATCCGCCAGCGCATAAAGACTGAGGATGAAGGGTAGCGAGACACTCTTCTTGCCATCGCTGATGGTGAGTTGCGCATCGGGCAGGACCAGAACGGGAATGTTCTTCACCACCGCATCGCCGAGCCGGACTTCGGGAATAAGACCGATCTGGCCGGAGACCGTCGCGGTGGTGCTGCCGACCTCTTTCGAAGCGCCCATCATCTTCACATGCGCGGCCTTCGCCACGCTCTGCATCATCACCGAAACCTGCGCGCCGGTATCGGCGATCGCGGTGCCGTCATAGCCGCCCGCCTTCACCGGCACATGCACACCACGCGTCACCGGCACGCGCGCGGAACCATAAGCGCGCGGCGGCGGCTGATCGGCCACGAGCTTCACGATGGCGAGCGTGTTCGCATCCCCGCCATCCGGATTGAGCGCGATGGCCTTCTCGCAGTCCGGAATGGCCTTCGCATATTGCGCGGCGTGATATTCGAAATTGCACAGAAACGACCAGCCATCCGCGGCATTGGCCGGCGCGGGCGTTTCCCGCAGGCGCGCGCGCAACCGCTCCTCCACATCCGCCCGGCCGGACCAGGCATCGAGATAAAGCGCGGTGTCTGCATCCAACCCCGCGCGCGGCGCGAAGAAATCGGGCGTCTGGGCTGCGAAAGCAGGGGCAGCCAGCAGGCTAAGCGCAAGCGACAGGCGGGCGAAACGAGTCATGAGGGCGATCCGGTCTTCGAGACTGAGCGTTGTATTACAACAATAAATTATTGCAATACAATAATTTATTGTATCACGGGCTCATCTACAAAAGTCCGGCCTTCCCGGTCCTCGATCTCCACGATCCACAGATCGGGATCGAATTTCACCTGCTTGTCGAACCAGGCGCTTGCCTTCTCGTCGTCCACCGCATCGCCCAGCGGCTTCACCCACACAAGCTCGCCCTCCGCGCCGCGCCGCGCCTGCGACAGCACCAGCGAAGTGCCGTCGCGCCGGGAGATCTTGAGGATGATGGCGCCGGATTCCTCCACGCCCTTGCGCAGCACATAGGCGGATGCGCCCGCCACTTCCGCGCGGCGGATGAGCGCGCGTACGAAGATGCCGGCTTTGAGGCGGGGAACGGTCACGCCGCAGCGTTGCGAACGCGGCCATCCGCGTCAAGCGGCGCGGTGGCGATGCGCTCGCCGGCGGCGGAAAGCGCGGCGTAAGGCAGGAACACGCGCACCGTCGTGCCCTCGCCCAGCCGGGATTCGAGCTTTGCTTCGCCGCCATGCATCTGCGCAATCGCCTTCACCAGCGCCAGCCCGAGGCCCGTGCCTTCCTGCGTGCGGTTGTGCGCGCCTTCCACCTGCTCGAAAGGCTGGCCCAGCCGCTTCACATCGTCCGGCGAAATGCCCATGCCGGTGTCGCTCACCGCGATCTCGATGCCATTGGCGCGGCGCGCGGCAATCACGCGCACCTCGCCGCCGCGCGGGGTGAATTTCACCCCGTTGGAGAGAAGGTTCATGATCACCTGCTTCACCGCGCGCTTGTCGGCGAACACGGTGTGCGCCTCCGGCGCGATGGCGAGCTTCAGGATCACGCCCTTGCGGTCGGCCTGCATCTTCACGAACTGCCCCGCCTGCTCGGCCACCTCGTTAAGATCGAACGCTTCTTCGGTGAGATCGAATTTGCCGGCCTCGATCTTCGACATGTCGAGGATGCCGTTGATCAACCCCAGCAGATGGCTGCCGCTCTCATTGATGAGGCGCGCATATTCCAGATAGCGCGGGCTGCCCACGGGCCCGAACATCTCGTGCGTCATCACTTCGGAGAAGCCGATGACGGCGTTGAGCGGCGTGCGCAATTCATGGCTCATATTGGCCAGGAAGCGGGACTTAGCGCGGTTGGCCTCTTCCGCCGCATCGCGCGCGTCGATCAGTTCGCGCTCATGCGCCTTGCGCTCGGTGATGTCGCGCGTGACGGCCACCATGTCGGCGGCGTTGCCGTTCACCAGCGCCGCGGGGCGGCAGCGCATCTCGACCCACACATAGCTGCCATCGCCCTTTTTCATGCGCGCCTCGGCAATGGCGGAGCGGCCGAAATAGCTCGCTTCCACGAATGCGTGCTGCATGGCGGCGAGGTCCTGCGGATGCACCAGCGCGGACGGCGCAAGACCGAGCAGGGATTCCGGGGCGCGGCCCAGGATCGCCTGCGCGGCCGGGCTGGCGAAGCGGATGCGGCCGTCGGCAGAATGGCGCGTGATGAGATCCATCGCGTTGTCCGCGAGGAAGCGATACATCGCGGCGCCTTCGGCGGCGGCATGATCGGCGGCGCGCTGGCGATCCTGCGTGGCGATGGCGACGAGCGCGGACTGCATCACCGCGGCCAGAACCGAGATCGTGTAGAACGCCCAGCCCGGCGCGAGCAGGCGCGATTGCGGCAATTCGTTCAGTGCCTGCAGCAACGCGACCATGATGAGCGCAATCGCCGCCGCGCTGCCGGCGCGCCACACCGTCTGGCGCCCGCCGGCGAGCGCCGCTTCCGCCGGCACAAGCACCAGCCACACCAGCAGCGGCGATGTCATGCCGCCCGTGATCGCGACGAGATAGCCGATCAGCGCGGCGAAGCTCGCCAGCGCCAGCGACTCCAGCGTGTCCAGCGATATGCGCGTGAAGCCCAGAAGCGCGAGCGCGGCCGGAAAGAGAAGCCCGGCGATGGCGATCCACGCGACCGTATCGGGCATGCCGGTCAGCGCGACGAAGCCCGCGGCCAGCAACGCGCCGACAGCCGCCTTGGCCGCCTGAACGACCATGAAGCGGCGGCGCTGGGCAGCGATATCCGTCCCGTCCGTCACTGCGATCGTTTCGTTTACGGCCATTAACCTCGGGCTCTTGCCTTATGCGAATCCCCCAGCGGAATCTGGATCGTCAAACTTAATGAAGTTTGAACGCGCGCCGGTTGCGTTCGTCCTTTATCAAGCAAGCGCGGGAACCGTTTATCTCTTGTTAAGGATGATGGCGTGATTCCGGCCGCTCTCCTATTGGCGCAAGGTTTCGGCAAGCCCGCTTTGCCAGACTTCCCCCAACAAAAACATGGGGTTTTCCGGGGTGGTGTTGGCGGCGCGCGCAAGCGCGGTCCAGATGCAATCCGATTTTTCGCCGGAGCTGCAGCCGGCGCTGGATTGCCTGCGCGTGGCGATCACACTGTTCGACGCCCAGGAACGACTCACCTATTGCAGCCAGCATTTCGGCTACATCTTCCGCACCCTGCCCGAACGCGAATCGCTGGTCGGTCTTGCCTATGAAGACCTGATTCGCATGGAGATCGCCTCGGGCGAAACATCGCTCGAAGGCGCGCAGAGCACGGAGAACTATATCGCCCATCGCCGCGCGCAGTTGCGCGCCGGAGAATATGCGCCGCGCGACATCGAACTCTCCGACGGGCGGGTGATCGAGGTGAAAGCGCGCCAGACGCCGGAGGGCGGCTGGATCGTGCTGTGGAGCGATGCCACCCACGCCCGCCATCTTCTGCGCCGCCTCGAAACCGCCGTCGATCTTTCGGCGGATGCTTTTGCGTTCTGGGACTCGCACGACCGCCTCGCCCTGTGCAGCGCGCAGTTCGCGGAGCTGCATGGGTTCCACACGCCGGATGAGATGACCGGCCTGCCATTCGCGGACATCGTGACGACGGCGGTGCGCCGCGACCGGTTCAAGATCGAGAGCGATGCCGAAAACTGGATCGCGCGGCGCATCGATACGCATCTGGCGCCGGCCGGCGCGCTGACGCTGGAAACCCATTCCGGCGCGGCTTTTCTGGTGCGCGACCGCGCCACGCGCGACGGCGGGCGCGCCACCGTGTTCACCGACGTGACCGAGCACCACCGCGCCGAGCGCGCCCTCGCCGAGCAGACCGCGACGCTGGAACGGACCAACCACGCGCTCAAGACCTCCGAAGTCGCAGCACGCCGGCAGACGAAATATCTGGCCGATCTGACAAAGCGGCTGGGCGCGGCGGAGGCCGAAGCCGACACGGCCAAGACGGCGCTTCTGCGCACCATGAGCCACGAACTCAAGACGCCGCTGAATGCGATACTGGGTTTCTCCGACCTGCTGCGCCTGTCAGGCGACCGCTTCTCGCCGGAGCAGATCACCGAATATGCCGGGCTCATCCACAACGCGGGCGGCAATCTTCTAAAGCTCATCAACCAGATCCTCGACCTGACGAAGATCGCCGCCAACCGCTTTCCGCTACGCCGTCGTCCGCTGCCGGCCGGTGGCGCCCTGTGGGCGGCAACGGAGCGGTTCAGAACGCGCGCCGCGGAAAAGAACATCGCCATCCAAATCGCGGACGGCGAAAGCGATCTTCTGGTCGAGGCCGATGAGACGGCGCTGGACAACATGTTGGGCCAGCTCATCGAGAATGCCGTGAATTTCACGCAGGACGGCGGCCAGGTGCGCCTGAGCACAGCGCGCAGCGGCCGGCACATCCGCTTCGTCGTCGCCGACAACGGCCCCGGCGTAAGCGCCGACGACGTGCTGCGCATCCAGCGCCCGTTCGAGCAATCCGGTCGCGGCATGACCGATCACACGCAGGGCGCGGGCCTCGGGCTTCCGCTCGCGCAGGGATTGGCGGAACTGCATGGCGGCAAACTCACCATCGCGAGCATTTTCGGCGATGGCTTCACCGCGACGCTGGATATTCCGGCGGCGTGACGCACCTTGTTTCTTTTTGGAACGGTTTTCTAAAACTTGAATCGAAGAAACCTAAACATCGCCTCGGATTTGAGTTGAATCCGCATCCGTAAAGGAACTCCTGCTTGTCCATCGTTGAGGACAACATCCGGTTCGATTAAAGTTTAGCGATTGATTTCAGCACCCGGAAGCACGGCACCAAACATGATCTCCCGCGTTGGGCATGAAGAGGGAAGCCATGATCTTCAGAGCGTTGTTCTGGATTGCGGTCGTTGCGGTTCTGATGCCGCGCGAACCGGACCTCGGTCTGGGCCGTCCCGGCGCGTCTTCTGAGAATCTTCTGTCGAAACTGACCAGCATGATCACGCCGGGCCAACCGGCCTGCCAGGACAACGAACTGGCCTGCGTCGCCGCCAGCGGCATGGCGGCAAAAGTGAATATCCCCGATTTCGCGCGCAACGGCCTTGCCGAAGTGCGGGCGGAATTCGAGGAAGCCCGCCGCGAGCGCGCGGCGCGCCGCCATAGCTGATTGACACCAGCCCTCCCTCTCCGCCCAATCGGTGCGGAGAGGGACCATGAGCGATTTCACGCCGGACGATCATCGCGTTTTGCCGTTGCGCGGCTTCGAGGAGCTTCGCGTGGGCGAGGTTTTCCGCAATCCTTCGCGCACGCTGGGCGACGGCAATTTCACGGCGTTTCAGGCAGTCAGCCTCGACAATCATCCGATCCACTACGATGTCGAATATTGCCGGAAGCTGGGCCATCCCGCGCCGCTGGCGCATGGGCTGCAGGTTCTGAGCTTCACCGCGGCCGGCGCGGGATTGTTTCCGCATGTCATCGGCGAAAGCCTGATCGGCTTCATCGAGGTGAGCGCGAGATTCCTGAAGGCGGTTTATCCCGGCGACACGCTCTATCCGGCGCTGGAAATCACCGAGCTTCTGCCGCAACGCACCACCGGCGTCGTCGTCATGCGCGCGACGGTCCACAATCAGAAATCCGAACTCGTCCTCGACGGCGTTCACAAATATCTCCTCAGGCTGACGCACTGACCGGCGCCTGCCAGGCGCGGATGCGGCTGCGCGACGAAGATTGCGACGCGATGCCGTAATGCACCGCGAGGCGGTCCAGCGCGATCCTCAGCACGATGCCCGCCGAGCGCATCGGCCACGCATTCGCCGCTTCCACCGTCTCCAACCCCTTCAGATGGCAGCAGACATCGAAAAGAAGATCGGACAGGCCGGGCCCCACGCTCGCCATGGCGAGGCGGAAGCGCTGGCGCGCCGCGATCAGTTTCTCCGTCATCGGCACGGTTTTGGCGCCGCGCGCGGAATTGGAAATTGGCGCGGAGAGATCGGCGCAAAGCCGCGGCATCATGCCGGCCAGCGTGAAATCCTGCCGCAGCCTTTCGCCCGCCTCGAACTGCACCGGCGTGATCTGCCCGCGAATGCGCAGCCGCGCGATCGGCGATTCCACTTCGTTGATCGTCACGCTGCGCGCGCCGTCCGGCGTCATGATGCTGATCTGCGCCAATTCCTGCTGCGCCGTGCCGAACGGATCGGGCGCGCCGCTGCGCGCGAGCCACCGCGCGCCGGTTTCGCTCAAGGCAAAGGTTTCCGGCGTGGTGCCGCGCGGCGCGATCCAGCCGCGGGCGAGAAACTCTTCCACGATCACCGCCGAAACGCGCATCGTGCGGCCCGCGCGTTTGGACCCCGCCAGCGCGAATTGCGCGCCCAGTTCGGGCGCCAGAAAGAGCTTGCGGTTGGCAAGCCGGCGCAGCACGCGCCGCCCCTCGCGCTCGGCCTCAAACGCGCCCACCATCGCCCCGGATTTCCCCATGCTCGCCATTCCCATCTGCCCTGCCTCTTTGTTCATTTTTTGTTCTCTTTCAAACTGGTAACGGCCTCCCGAAGGCCGTCATTTTGGCAAATTAAGCCTTCAATTCTATCTTGTCAAGCTAATACTCCTATAAAATAGGAATAGCGATTCACGCCGGAAACCGTAACTTGTGGCAATCCCTGCACCGCTTTACGGATCGCAGCCGCGAGCCACGGAGTGCGCGATGTTGCGAAAAATTCTGGCCGTCGCGCTGGCGGCGGGCGCGCTTGCCGGGTGCGCGGTGTTCGGCAGTTCGGCGGATCGCGCGCTGCGGCGCTCACCGAATTTCAAGGCGGGCTATGCCGATGGCTGTTCGGCGGCCACGGCCCAGACCGCCAATCCGCGCGACGACAAGGACACGCTGGCGGGCGAGGACCGGATTTACCGCCGCGGCTATGCCATGGGCTATCAGACCTGTTCGCAGAAGCCGGCCAGCTACGGCATGCCGACCGGCGGCGTTCCGCCACCGGGACAACCCTGG
>JAFECN010000392.1 GCA_018242145.1 Pseudomonadota bacterium | reverse complement strand
GAGCTGGATGGAGGTGAAATAGCCCATCGGCGCGCTGATCGAGCGGATGCCGAGCCTGTGCCAGCTTTGCCAGTTGCGGATGGCGACGCTGGTATAAACCAGCGGCACTTTCACCAGACTGTGCAGCGCCTCCTTCTGCGCCTCCGGCAGTTCGGGGCAGATGTAAGGGATCATCATGTTGTAGCCCGCGAGGATGCAGTTCGCGGCATGCACGCGATAGACATTCCCCGCGCGCACATAGGCGATCTCGACGCCCTTGGAATTTTCCGGCGTGCCGATGTTCTTCGCGCCGACCACGGTGCTCGACAGGCGGATCGCCAGCGGCGCCCCCGCCTTGTTCAGCGCCGCGTAGTTCGCGTGCGCCGTCACGATATCTTCCGCCGTGCTGCCCGACAGCACGCTGGGAATAAGCCTGCGCACCAGCGCCCGCGCGATGGTCGCGTTGCCGTCGGGGAAGTGGAAGGTCGGCAGATCGGGATTGTCCTGATAGCCTGCCGCCGTGTTGCCCATGCGGTCGGTCGAGCCCGGCGCCAGCTTCAATCCCTTGAAGCCCGGAATGCCGAAACCCCAGCAATCCAGCGCCGGTTCCGCGTCGATCCCGGTGCCGTATTCGTCATGGGTGATGGTCTGGAAGAAGGCGAGCGTGGTGGCGTTCACCTTCAGATAGTCTTTCAGGTAATCGCGATAGGAGATGCGGGACAGCTTGTCCTTCTTCTGGTCGGAGGTGAGCCCCGGCATCACATCCTCGTCGCCTTCCACCACGCGCAGGATGTCGGCCTGCGTCTCAGCATCCAGCGGGCATTGGGCGAGAAAGTCCTTCCACGGCATCTTGCCTTCGTCGCCGCCGCGCCCTTGCCCCACGACCAGCGCGTCTTTTCCAAACGTCTCCTTGTCGAACCAGATGGACGGCGAAAGGTCTTTGTAAAGCTCCGGCCGGTCGCATTCTTCGGTCAGCTTCACCGGATCGATGCCCAGATCGGCGAGCAATCCCGCCGCCACCTTGGAATAGGGGCGCGGAGAGTCGATCAATTCGGTGCCGCCGTTCAGCAATTCCAGGCGGCCGTTCAGGTCGTATTCGTTGCGCTTGGCGTGGCCGCCGAAATCGTCGTGATTGTCGAGGATCAGGATTTTCGCATTGGGCTTGGCCTTGCGGAAGAAATACGCCGCCGACAATCCGCTGATGCCCGCGCCGGCGATCACCAGATCGTAGATCGCATGGGTGTCTTCCGGCTTCTTCGCATGCTCCCAGAACGTGCCGTCGCGCAGCGCATGCGCGTTCTCGAACGAGCCCGGATGGGAGCCGCGCAGATTGTGCTGCAGCGGCGGGTAATAGCCGGGATCGTCCTGCATCCCGGGCGTCGCCTGCGCGGAGGCTTTCGAGGCCATCGCCAATGTCGCCGCGCTCACCGCCACGCCATTCAGAAAATCGCGCCGGTCGATCCCGCCCGAGAACGGGCATTTCCTGCTGTCGTCGCTCATGGCTCACTCCCCTCCAAAACAAACCATGTCATGGCCCGCAAATGCGGGCCACCCAGGTGACGTCTGCGCTCCACTCTCAAGACCAATAAGACTTCAACTGGGTGGCCCACACTCCGGTGGGCCATGACAGTTGAGATTTTGAAACGGGGGCGCACCGCTTACGCCAAATTCACCATCACATGCCGCGGCACGGTGTAGTCCTCCAGCGCATACAGGCTGAGGTCCTTGCCGTAGCCGGATTGCTTCAAGCCGCCATGCGGCATCTCGCTCACGAGCATGAAGTGGCAGTTCACCCAGGTGCAGCCATAGCGCAGCCGCGCCGCCGTCTGCATGCCGCGCGCAACGTCGCGCGTCCACACGGAAGAGGCGAGGCCGTAGTCGCTGTCGTTCGCCCAGTTCACCGCGGTATCCACATCCTTGAACCGCGTGACCGACACCACCGGCCCGAACACTTCCTTGCGCACGATCTCGTCATCCTGCGTCGCGCCCGCGATCACCGTCGGCTCGAAATAGAATCCGTTCTTGCCCGCATGCCCGCCCGCCGTCACTTCGATGTGCTTCACTGCCTTGGCGCGATCCACAAACCCGGCAACGCGCTCCTGCTGGCGCGCGGAGATCAGCGGGCCGAGTTCGTTTTCGCCATCATCCTTCTGGTCGAATTTCAGCGACGACGCAGCGCTGGAAAGCTCGGACACCAGTTTGTCGTACACCTTCTCGCCGGCATAGACGCGGCACGCCGCCGTGCAATCCTGCCCGGCATTGTAGAAGCCGAAGCTGCGCAGCCCCGCCACCACCGCCTCGATATCGGCATCGTCGAACACGATCACCGGCGCCTTGCCGCCCAGTTCCAGATGCGTGCGCTTCAGCGTCGCCTGCGCCGCCGCGATCACCTTGCGCCCCGTGCCGACATCGCCGGTGAGCGAGATCATCGCCACCTGCCGCGCATTGATCAGCCGGTCGCCCACCGACGCACCGCGCCCGGTGACGATGTTGCACACGCCTTCGGGAAAAATCTCCGCGATATGCCGCGCCAGTTTCAACGCCGTGAGCGGCGTCTGCTCGCTCGGCTTCAGAACCACCGTGTTTCCGGCGGCGAGGGCAGGCGCGAGCTTCCACGCCGCCATCATTAGTGGATAATTCCACGGCGCCACCTGCGCCACCACGCCGACGGGATCGCGCCGGATCATGGAGGTGAACCCCGCCAGATATTCCCCCGCCACCGGCCCGTGCATCGTGCGCACCGCGCCCGCGAAGAAACGGAAACAGTCCACCACGCCGGGGATTTCATCGTTTAGGACGAGGTGACGCGGCTTGCCGCAATTCAGCGCCTCCAGATCGGCATAGGCTTCCGCATCGCTCTCGATCTTGTCCGCCAGCTTGAGCAGCATCCCCGACCGTTCGGCGGGCGTGGTGCGCGACCACGCATCGAACGCGGCATCGGCGGCGAACACCGCATTATCGACTTGTTCGTTGGATGCCTCGGGCACCTCGACGATCAGCTTGCCCGTGCGCGGGTTCAGAACTTTCTCGGCGGCGCCTTTGCCGCTCTCGAACTTTCCACCGATGCGAAGTTGGATATCCATGCGAGTCTCCGACAGCCGGGCAAGACTAAATCAAACACACGCGCAGATTCCCACACCCAAGAATCTCCCTCTCCCCTTCAGGGGGAGAGGGCTGGGGTGAGGGGGCGGTGCAGCATGCACAATGTTTCCAGCAGAGCGCTGGTGGAGAGGCCCCCTCACCCTTACCCTCTCCCCCTCAAAGGGGGAGAGGGAATGCGGTTGCCGATTTGACGCTCTATCCGACTCTGCCCCACAAATAGCGCCGCATCCGCTGGGGGCAGGGGCATGGCCGTACAGGACGACGACGCAGCGCAACTCGCCGCGCTGGGTTACACCGCGCGCTTCGACCGCAAGATGTCGCTGTGGGAGAATTTCGCCCTCGGCTTCACTTATCTGTCGCCGGTCGTCGGCGTCTATTCGGTGTTCACGCTCGGCATCACCACGGGCGGGCCGCCGATGTTCTGGTCCTACTTCCTCGCCGCCGCCGGGCAATTCCTCGTCTGCCTCATCTTCTGCGAAGTGGTTTCGCAGTTTCCGATTTCCGGCGGGCTCTATCCGTGGGCGCGCCGCCTCGTCGGCAAGAAATGGGCGTGGATGGCGGGCTGGATCTATGGCTGGGCATTGTTCACCACTATCGCCGCCGTCGCGGTGGGCGCGGGGCCGTTTGTCGCCACGCTGCTCGGCTTCGCCTCCACGCCGCTCACCGTTACCATCATCGCGCTGGTGCTGGTGGCGATCTCCACGCTCATCAACCTCGCGGGCACGCAGGTTCTCGCCCGCGTGGCGATGTTCGGATTCATCTGCGAGATCATCGGCGCCATCATCGTCGGCGGTTACCTGCTGCTCTTCCAGCGCCATCAGCCCTTCAACGTGGTGCTCGATACCTTCAATATCGGCGCGGGCAATTACTGGCCCGCCTTCATGGCGGCGGCGGTGACGGGCCTGTTCACCTGCTACGGCTTCGAAGCCTGCGGCGACGTGGCGGAGGAGACGCCGAACCCCGGCAGTGCCATTCCGCGCGCCATGCGCATGACGATCTATGTCGGCATGGCGGCGGCGGCGTTCGTGTGCCTCGCATTGATCGTCGCCCAGCCGGACATGCCGGGCGCGATCTCCGGCAAGGTGGCCGATCCGGTGGAGGCGGTGCTGATCGGCGCCTTCGGCCCCGTGGGCTTCAAGGTCGTGATCGCCGTGGTGCTGGTGTCGTTCATGTCGTGCATCTTGTCGCTGCAGGCCGCCACCAGCCGCCTCGTCTTCGCCTATGCGCGCGACAAGATGGTGGTGGCGAGCGACTATTTCTCCGCCGTCTCGCCGCACACCCATGTCCCGGTGCGCGCGCTGGTGATGTCGGGCATCGTGGCGGGCATCATCATCTGCCTGGGTCTGATCTTCGCGAATGCCATCGCGGTGATCGTAGCCTCCGCCATCATCGGCATCTATGTCGCGTTTCAGATGATCGTGGTCGGTGCGCTTTCCGCCCGTCTGCGCGGCTGGACGCCGGGCGGCAAATTCCGCCTCGGCGCGTGGGCGTGGCCGGTGAACATCGTCGCGTTGATCTACGGCATCGGCGCCATCGTGGACATGGCCTGGCCGCGCACGCCGGATGCGCCGTGGTATATCGACTGGTCCATGAGCGTGACGTGGCTCGCGATCGTCGGCGCCGGCGTTCTGTATATGCTGCTCGCCCGCCCCTACGATCACGGCACCGCGCCCGCGGGCGATGCTGCCCGGTTGTCGAAACAAACATAACTGTCATGGCCCGCAAAAGCGGGCCACCCAGGTGACACCGGTTCGGTGTCGAAAAACTGAGCGGAGAATTCTTTGGCGCGTATGCGCAGACTTCAACTGGGTGGCCCGCTTTTGCGGGCCATGACAATCTTGGATTGGGAGGAAAACATGAAGGTTGTTCTCGTCGCCGCGTGCCTTCTCATCGCCACGCCCGCGCTGGCGGGGAGTTTCACCGTTGTCGAACACGCCGACACCGATGCCACCGCCGCGGTCGGCAAGGCGAAGGACAATGCGGGCGACATCCTCACCTTC
>JAFECN010000391.1 GCA_018242145.1 Pseudomonadota bacterium | reverse complement strand
TCCAGCGCGGCATTGTCCATCGTTGGCAGCGCCTCGGCGGCGAAAGCGCCGAAGATCAGGTCCACTTCCTTGAAGCCCCGGCGCTGGGCGCGGAACAATAGGCGTTTGCGGCGGACCTCTTTCGAGCCACCGTTGTCGGTATTCGTCATGGCGCGGGATATAACGCGCGGCGTCCCGTTCCGCTAGTGTTCCTTTGTCATGCGACCTTCGATTCTGTTCCCGCTCTTTGCCGAGACCCGCACCCTGCCGGGCGTCGGCCCCAAGATCGCCAGGCTCATCGAGCGTGCGGCGGGAACCCGCATTGTGGACCTGATCTTCGATCTGCCCTGCGGCGTGATCGACCGCTCCTATCGCCCCAAGCTGATCGACGCCGAAGAAGGCCGCATCGCGACGATGGAGGTGAATGTTCTCGATCACCTGCCCAATCGCGACCGCCACCTGCCTTACAAAGTGCGCTGCTCCGACGACACCGCGCTGATCGACCTGGTGTTCTTTCATGCCTATCCCGATCACCTGAAGAAGCAGCTTCCGGTCGGGCAGAAGCGCGTCATCTCCGGCAAGATCGAGCGCTTCAAGAACCAGCTTCAGATGACGCATCCGGATTTCATCGTCTCGCCGGAAGAAGCATCCAGCCTGCCGCAGCACGAAGCGGTCTATCGCCTGACGGAAGGCCTGCAATCGAAATCGCTGTCCAAAGCCATCCGTGCCGCTCTGGAGCGCGTTCCGGACATGCCGGAATGGCTCGATCCCGCGTTCCGGCGCGCCCGCGGCTGGACGGATTTCCCTAACGCGCTGCGCAACGCCCATGCCCCCGCGCACGACGACGCGCTCTCGCCACTCACCGCCGACAGAACGCGGCTGGCCTATGACGAACTGCTCGCCAACCAGCTTGCGCTCGTCCTCATCCGCAATGCCATGCGCGGGCAGAAAGGGCGCAGCATCGAAGCGGGCGGCGCGTTGCGCGCGAAGGCCCTCGCCGCCCTGCCCTTCGCTCTGACCGAAACACAGAGGCAAGCCCTGGCCGAGATCGACGCCGACATGAAGGCGCCGATGCGGATGCTGCGGCTGCTGCAGGGCGATGTCGGCGCCGGCAAGACGATCGTAGCGTTCCTCGCGCTTCTCAGTGCCATCGAAACGGGCCTGCAAGGCGCGTTCATGGCGCCCACGGAAATCCTTGCGCGCCAGCACATGGCGTCGCTCGAAAAGCTGGCGGAAGCGACCGGCGTCCGCATGGTTCTGCTCACGGGCCGCGAACGGGCGAGCCGCGATGTCGTGCTGCGCGACCTGGCGGACGGCAAGATCGATATTCTCGTCGGCACGCATGCCATTTTTCAGGAAGACGTCGTCTTCCGCGATCTCGGCCTTGCCGTGGTGGACGAGCAGCACCGCTTCGGCGTGCACCAGCGCATGACCTTGCAGGGCAAGGGCCACAAGCCCGTCGATGTCCTTGTGATGACCGCGACGCCCATTCCGCGCACGCTCGCGCTCACCGCCTATGGCGACATGGACGTGTCGCGCCTCACGGGCCGCCCACCCGGCCGCAAGCCAGTGGACACGCGGCTCGTCTCCGCTGACCGCGTTGACGAAGTGGTGGTCCATCTGCGCAACGCCATCGCCAAAGGCGCGCGCGCCTATTGGGTGTGTCCGCTGGTGGAAGAATCCGAACTCGTCGATCTCACCGCTGCGGAGGATCGCGCGACGATGTTGCGGGAGGTTCTGGGTCCCGCCGTGGGGCTGGTGCATGGCCGCATGAAAGGGCCGGAACGCGACGCCGAGATGGCGCGCTTCAAGACGGGCGATATCCAGGTGCTGGTCGCCACCACCGTGATCGAGGTCGGCGTTGACGTTCCGGAAGCCACCATCATGGTGGTCGAGCATGCCGAGCGCTTCGGCCTTGCGCAGTTGCACCAGTTGCGCGGGCGCGTGGGGCGCGGCGCGGCAAAGTCCACCTGCCTGCTGATCTATTCCCCGCCCCTCGGCGAAACCGCCAAAGAAAGGCTGAAGACATTGCGCGAAACCGACGACGGCTTTGTGATCGCCGAGCGCGATCTGGAATTGCGCGGCGCCGGCGAAGTCTTGGGCACCAAGCAAAGCGGCTTGCCGGAATTTCGCATGGCTGACGTTGCGGCACATGCGGATTTGCTTGCAGCCGCGCGCGATGATGCGAAACTCATCCTTGCGAAAGACCCGGATCTCAAATCGCCGCGCGGCGAGGCGCTCCGGGTTCTGCTCTATCTCTTCGAGCGCGACGAGGCCGTGCGGTATCTGCGGACGGGTTGATGACGACGACAGTGGATTTTTTTGCCGATCTGGATCGCGCGTTGGCGATGGCGCTGCCGGGCTTCGAGCGCGTGGAGTCCATCACGCGGCTTTCCGGCGGCGCGAGCCAGGAGACCTGGGCGTTCGATGCGCTCATCGACGGCAGGTCCGAACCGCTGATTCTGCGCCGCAGCCCCGGCGGCGGCGCGCGCGTCACCGAAAGCGGAAACTCCGTTGCGCTGGAAACCGAAGCCGTGGTGATCGAAGCCGCGCGCGCCAGCGGGGTCGCGGCGCCGCGCGTCCGCTATGTCCTGAAGCCTGCGGACCATGTCGGTCACGGCTACGTCATGGACAGGCTCTCCGGCGAAACCATCGCGCGCAAGATTTTGCGCGACGTGGAATTCGACGCCGTGCGCCCCGACCTCGCGCGGCAATGCGGCACGATCCTCGCCAAAATCCATCAGGTCGATGCCGCGCCGCTGGCACATCTTCTGCCGGTTATCGATGGGCCCACCCAGCTTCGCCGCTATCGCGACCTGTACGACAGCTACAACTATCCGCATCCGGTTTTCGAGTTCGCCTTCAAATGGCTCGAACCGCGCATGGCGAAACCCCGGCGGCAAACGCTGGTGCATGGCGACTTCCGGCACGGCAACCTCCTGATCTCGCCGCGTGGCGTGGAAGCCGCGCTCGATTGGGAACTGACCCATATCGGCGATCCGCTGGAGGACATTGGCTGGATCTGCACCAACTCCTGGCGGTTCGGCGTGGCCGACAAGGTCGTGGGCGGCTTCGGCGATCTGCGGGACCTTATTGCCGGTTACGAAGAAGCCGGTGGCGGAAAAGTCGACATCGACGATGCCCGCACCTGGATCGTTTACGGCTCGCTCAAATGGGGCGTGATGTGCATGAGCATGTATCAGGGTTTCCGCGCCGATGGTTCGGTCGAACGCGCCGCCATCGGCCGCCGCTCATCGGAGACCGAGATCGACCTGATCAACCTCATCATTCATGGAAAGATGTGACGCCATGATGGACCAACCCTCCATGCTGGAACTGGTGAAGGCGGTTCAAAGCTTCATCGAAACGCGGGCCATGCCGGAACTGAAGGGGCATACGGCCTTCCATGCCCGCGTGGCCGCCAACGCCCTGGGCATCGTGGCACGGGAACTGGAAACGGGGCCGAAGGCCGCCGAGATGGAGAAGGCCCAACTCGCCCGCCTGCTGGGCCATGAGGGAGAACTGGAAGAACTCAATCGCGAACTCTGCAAGCACATCCGCGAAGGAAAGATCGACATCGAATCCAGCGCATTGCGCCAGCATCTGGAGCAGACCACGCTCGACAAGGTCATGATCGACCAGCCGAATTATTCCGGCCTCAAGATTGCCAAGAGCCGCTAGCCACACGCTTTCCACCCAAAGCCACGCGGCTCACGGCAAAGGCAACGGCGACGATGGCCTCGCCCCACACGATAGCAGGCCCCAGCCAGACGGGATTCGAGGGTGTGGGATAGAAAAGCGGCAACATGCTCTTGAGGCCGACGCCGTCGAGGATCGCAGGGATCAGCACATAGAGGGCGAAGAGCGCAACGATCGCCACGAAATCCCCGCGTCGGCGCGTCGCGGAGGAAAAGACAAAAATGGAGACATCGCGGGTCAGAAATCCCAGTCCCGCCACGGCGATGGCCGGATAAAACGCCCCATATCCCTGCGCGAACAGCCACCAGATGAGCGCAAGGGATACGAGCACCGTGGCGCCGTAGCTCATGATCCAGGCCTGCAAGCCCCACAATGCTAGTCCAACGCCACCGGATGCGATCCGGCTCGCATACCAGCGATAGAGAACGCGATCTTTGGGTTCCAGAAGCACCATCACATAGGTGAGCGCAGCGAAGGTGGTCGAGGCCAGGGCGAGCCGGAGCGCAACGACATTCCAGTTCGCCATCACCGCTTCATGCGGAAGCCACGCATCGAACCCGGCGACGTAAAGGCCGGTGAAGACAAGGAAGGCCGCCCAGACAAGCGGGCCGTTCTGCATCTTCAATTCGCGGCGCATCTCGCGATAACAGCCTGCCAGAATCCAGCCGGCGAAGATCGCGAGCGACAAAAGAAGAAACGGGCGCGCGCTGACGACGGCGCCCCACCACGGAATAACGTCCGACGACTTCCGGCCCAGCAGCAAGGCACTCTCCGGATCGGCCGCTTCCCAGACATACGCCACCGCGATAGCGGCAACGACGCCGAGAAACTGATAGAGAAAGACGTCAAGTCGCGAATGTGCCGAGCGCCGCCGGATCGCGACGAGGCTGGCCAACAAGGCTGCCGCCTGCGCCACAAGGCCCACGATCACATAATAGATGAGATCCAGGATCGTAGATCCGGGTGTGCCGTGGGCAAAGCCGTAAACCAGCATCACCGTCAGGCAGATGGCGCCACCGAACCAATTGTAGATTGTCGATCCGAAGAGCTTTCCCAATGTCATCTGTGCGGCGCTGATGGAAGACAGGCGCTGCAGGTCCCAGGTGCGGTCGCGAATTTCATTGACGATACTGAGGCCGGCGTTGCGCGCGCCCCAGATCACGACGATGAGGTAATAGATGGTTTCTGCCGCCGAATAGGGTGTCCAACTGGGGCCCGATACCGCGGCCGCGAAAAAGACCAGCGCCAGAATCGCGATCATGAAGACGACGCGGCGCGGCGTGAGTTCAAGCCAGAGGTTGCGGCGGAACTCCGGGCCCATCACGCTGTCCTCTTTCCGATCTGCGAGAAATACGTCTCTTCCAGAGCCTTGGATGACTCGCCAAAGGACGATACTTCAAACCCGGCCGTCACCAAATCATGCAAAAGTTTCGCGCGCGCGGCCGCGTTGCGGGTATGGATGATAAGCGCGTGATGCTCGTCCGCCTCCACCACATCAACACCCGCGTCTTTCAAAAACTTGCCGAAATCCGAGCGCGCCGTTGCGATTTCGATCAAATAGCGGGGACGGTCGACGTCCTTCACCTTGATGGGACGGCCGCCGGCGACTCTGCCGTTCTCGATGATGATCATCTCGGAGCAATAGTCTTCGAGTTCCGCAAGAATATGTGACGACACGACCAGGGTCATACCGGCTTCGCGCAGGGAAAGGAGCAATACGGACAAATCGCGACGGGCTTGCGGATCGAGACCGGCGGCAGGCTCGTCGAGAAGAAGCACTTTCGGCTCATGGACGATGGCCTGGCCGATGCCGAGACGCTGACGCAGGCCGCGGGACAATTCGCCCGCCTTGCTCTCCATGCGGTCGGAAAGCCCCACGCGCTCGGCGGCTTTTGCAATGGCCCCTTCAACGGCCGTCACCACAATACCGTGCGACCATGCCGCGTACGTCAAACAGCGGCGGACCGTCAGTTCATCGTAAAGGCCGTAAAAATCCGGAAGGTACCCCAGGCGCGTATGAATCTCGCGCGGATGTTCGCGCGTATCGAGGCCATCGATCGTGACAACACCGGAATAGGGCGGCTCAAGCGCCGCCAGACACCGCAGAAGGGTTGTCTTCCCGGCGCCGTTCGGGCCGACCAGCGCGACGATGGTCTGCGGTGGGACCACGAGCGATACACCTTCCAGCGCCCGCTTCGCCGGGTATTCGTAAACAAGATCGCGAACTTCGATCATCGTGCCCCGAATCTTGCGTTCCCATGGCAAAGATAGGTATGGCCCTTCCCGTCCGCCACTGGGGCGGCGCAATATGATCCGATCTTGGCGGTTTGCGGAGAAACAGGCATGAAAACGCGTGCGGCAGTGGCTTTTTCGGCGGGAAGACCGCTGGAAATCGAGTTGGTCGATCTGGACGGTCCCAAAGCCGGCGAAGTCCTGGTCGAACTGAAAGCCACGGGCATTTGCCACACCGATGCGTTCACACTGTCCGGAGCCGATCCGGAGGGGCAGTTTCCCGTGATCCTCGGCCACGAAGGCGCGGGCGTCGTTATGGATGTCGGACCCGGCGTGAAATCGCTAAAGCCGGGCGATCATGTGATTCCGCTCTACACGCCGGAGTGCCGCGAGTGCAAAAGCTGCACGAGCCATAAGACGAACCTGTGCACGTCCATCCGTGCGACGCAGGGCAAAGGTGTCATGCCGGATGGAACCAGCCGCTTTTCCTTCAAGGTCAAGCCGATCCTGCATTACATGGGCTGCTCGACATTCTCGAACCACACAGTCATGCCGGAAATCGCGCTCGCAAAAATCCGGTCCGACGCGCCCTTCGACAAGGTCTGCTATATCGGTTGCGGCGTAACGACAGGCATCGGCGCGGTCATCTTCACCGCAAAGGTCGAGCCCGGCGCAAACGTGGTGGTGTTCGGCCTTGGCGGCATCGGGCTGAATGTCATCCAAGGCGCAAGGATGGTGGGCGCCAATATGATTGTGGGCGTGGACCTCAATCCCGCACGCGAAAAAATCGCCCGGCAATTCGGCATGACGCACTTCGTCAACCCCAAAGAGGTGAAAGGCGATCTCGTCGGACACCTCGTAGAGCTAACCGGTGGGGGCGCCGATTATAGTTTCGAGTGCATCGGCAATGTGAACACCATGCGGCAGGCGCTGGAGTGCTGCCATCGCGGCTGGGGCCAGAGCATCATCATTGGGGTTGCAGGCGCCGGCCAGGAAATTTCCACCCGTCCCTTTCAACTCGTGACCGGCCGTGTGTGGAAAGGCACCGCGTTCGGTGGCGCGAGGGGGCGCACCGACGTTCCAAGGATTGTCGATTGGTATATGGACAAGCGCATCAATATTGACGATCTGATTACCCATCAGATGCCGCTGGAGAAGATCAACGACGCCTTCGATCTCATGCATGAAGGCAAGAGCATTCGCAGCGTCGTAATATACTAGGGCAGGTCTATCTGCCGGACGCGGTTTCCCACGTCATGCAATCCGCATAGGTCAGATCGTATTCCTGCTTCTGGGCGTCATCGTCCATGCCCATGTAAATGCCGTCTGCCGACCGTTGCGCGGCAACGGCGCGGCAGTGCCGAGCCGTGGCGTCGGACGGCGGGTTGGTCGCCATATCGACGGCTTGCACATTTGAGGATTGTGCAGGCATGGATGCAGCCGGTGTTTCAAGCACCGCTGCTGTCGACAAATCCGTTGCAGGGGCCCCCGCTGGCTGCTCGGCCTGCACACCGCGCTCCATTGGCAGGAAAGACATGGCGTTATCCCAATCCGCATCGGAGCATCCGGCCAGAGCCAAACCAAGCGCAGTAACAAGGGCAGGAAGGAGACGGTTCATCTCAGTAATCCTAACTCTCGCCCGAACGAGGATTGCCGGTGAAATTGACGACATTGGCATCTACCCTGCCGTACACATCGTCAAACCGCACGATATCGTCTTCTCCAAGATATGAGCCGGATTGAACCTCTATAAGGCGCAGTGGTATCTTTCCTGGATTCTCCAGCCGATGTTTCGAGCCCAGCGGGATGAAAGTCGACTGATTGGTGTTTAACGTGAAGACCTTGTCGTCGCATGTAACACGCGCCGTGCCTTCGACCACGACCCAATGCTCGGCGCGATGGTGGTGCATCTGCAAAGAGAGACGCCCACCAGGCTTCACCAGTATCTGCTTGACCTGAAACCCATTTCCGCTGTCGATCGATTGATAGCTTCCCCACGGGCGAAAAACCGTCTTGTGCTCGACATGTTCGGTCCGCTGCATGGATTTGAGCTTGCCGACGATTTCCTTCACATCCTGCGCCCGCCGTTTATCGGCGACGAGAACCGCATCATCGGTCACCACGACCACGAGGTCTCTCACGCCGACGAGGGCGGTGAGTCCTTTGTCGCTGCGGACAAAGGAATCTTGCGTATCGTGAACCATCACGTCGCCCTGAAACACGTTGCCGGCATTGTCGCGCTGCTGGATCGCCCACAACGACGACCAGGCACCGACATCATTCCAGCCGATCTTGCAGGGCACCACAGCGGCAACGCTTGTGCGCTCCATCACGGCATAATCGAGAGAAATGCTTTCGATCGCCCCGTAGCTCGCCGCATCCAGACGGATAAAATCCAGATCGCGCTTGGCCGATTCGATAGCCCGCTTACAGCTCTCCACCAATCCGGGCACATGGGCCTTTAGTTCCGACAACATGACATCTGCTCGGAACACAAACATGCCGCTGTTCCAATAGTGATCGCCGGCGGCGACATATTCTGCCGCTTTCGCGGCTTCCGGTTTCTCGATAAACCGTTTTACGCGAAAGGCATTCTCCATCGCGTCCCCGCGCTGAATGTAGCCATATCCCGTTTCAGGGCCGTCCGGCTCAATGCCGAACGTTACGATTGCGCCCTGCGCTGCAGCGGCGGCAGCATTTTCCACGGCACGCGCAAATGCGGGGCAATCACTCACGATATGATCGGAGGGCAGAAGCAACACAATACCTTCCGGATCGGCTTCCGCCGTGAGGAGAGATGCCACTGCAGCGGCTGGCGCAGTATTGCGGCCCTCCGGCTCGAGAACGATGCCGCGCGGAGCGATGCCAATAGCCTGCATCTGCTCGGCTATGATGAAGCGGTGGTTTTCACCGCAAATGAGCAGTGGTGCCTCAGCACCATCCAGCTTCGCGCGAAGCACGGTTTCCTGGATCATCGTGCGCTCGCCATGCAGGGCGAGAAGTTGCTTGGGAAGCGCTGCACGAGAAAGCGGCCATAGTCGAGTGCCAGAACCGCCAGAAAGGATGACAGGATAAATTCTGTGCGCAGTCATTATTTTGGTGCTCCCCACCCGAAATGTTCTAGCACGGATAGCGATAACCGGGCTTCCGATAAATATGGTTAGCCACGAATCTCAAGCTCCCTGGGCGCCGATAATCGCCACGGAACAGACATTCATGTTCGGCGCGCCGCCGAGGTTGTGGGTCAGCCCGATCTTCGGGTCTTTCAATTGCCGCTCACCGGCCCGGCCCTGAAGCTGCAGATACATTTCGTAGAGCATCCGCAACCCGCTGGCGCCGATGGGATGGCCGAAGCACTTCAGGCCACCATCGATCTGGCAGGGCACCTGTCCGTCCGCATCGTAGAAGCCATTCATCACGTCTTTCCAGCCCTCGCCTTCTTTTGAGATGTGAAGGTCTTCCATCGTCACCAGTTCGGTGACGGAGAAGCAATCATGCACTTCCATCATCGAGACTTCGTTGCGCGGGTTCTTGATACCGGCTTCCTCATAAGCGCGCTTGGAAGCGATGCGGGCGGTGTGGAAGTAAGAGCCGTCCCAGGAATTGTGCTGGCTCTCCAACCCGTTCGACAGCGCAAGCTGCAGCGCTTTCACGGTGATCAGATTCTTCTTGCCCATCGCACGCGCGATTTCCGGGGTCGTGACGATGGCGCAGGCGGCGCCATCCGAAACGCCGCAGCAATCGAACAGGCCGAGCGGCTCGGCGATCATCGGCGCATTCAGGCACATCTCCTCGGTGATGGCCTTTCGAAGATGGGCCTTCGGGTTCTTCGTTCCGTTGGCGTGGCTCTTCACCGAGACATGGGCGATGGCGCGTTTCAGGTCTTCCTTCGAGACGCCATGCTTGCTGCGATAGGCGCTGGCGAGTTGGGCGAAGGTGCCGGGGGCCGAGCCGTTGGCGCTCCACAGGGGATTGAGCGTGCCGTTCTCGCGTTGCGGCAGGCCGCCATAGCCGGTGTCCTTCAGCTTCTCGACGCCCAGCGCCAGGGCGACGTCACGGGCGCCGGCGGCAACGGCATAGACCGCGCCGCGGAAAGCTTCGGAGCCGGAGGCGCAGAAATTCTCGACATGCGTCACCGGAATGTTCGGGAGCCGCAGCGCGACAGAGAGCGGCGTACCGCCCTTGCCGACATGCTGGTCTTCCATGGCGGTGGAGAACCAGTCGGCCTGGATCTGGCTCGTCTCGACGCCAGCGTCGGCCATGGCCTCCAAATAGGCCTCGACCATCAGTTCTTCGGCGCCGGATTCCCAGCGCTCTCCGAACTTCGAGCAGCCCATTCCCAGAATGGCGACCTTGTCCTTGATGCCCGAAGCCATGGATTCCTCCCGATGTCTGACTGGCCGTCATCTAAAAGCTGGGCAGAAGCGGTGTAAAGCAACGGGGATTCTACAGCGCATAGTCGTTTTTAGGATTTCGGACTATTTCGTCCCACCCCTCCTCCTCCTTCGCTTCGCCGAGGAAGCGCAGGCTAATTCGATCCTATGTAGTGATGGATATTCCTATTTGCAAGGCTGGCAATGGATGGAACTTTTCGGACAATCCACGGAACCTTCGGTTGCGGTTGGCGTTCCATCTGCAGCCGTGACTGGTGTTTGCGGCGCGCATTCGCGCTTCCCGCGGAGTGCCTCGAATTTTCGGATTAACCCAGGAGTGTTGAACCTATGAAGAAATTTGCCATCGCCGCGGCCGCCGCCGCCCTTGTCGGCCTTGCTGCCGTTCCGGCCAGCGCGGCCGGCGTGAAGGTTGGCGTTCTGACCTGCCACGTTTCCAGCGGTTGGGGCTTTGTTTTCGGCTCCTCCAAGGATCTGCGTTGTAACTACCGCCCCAACAGAGGCGCCGGCGAACACTATGTCGGCACCGTGAAGAAGTTCGGCGTCGACCTCGGCTACACCGAGGGTGGCGAACTGATCTGGGGCGTGATCGCTCCGACGTCGTCGCTGAGACCGGGCGCGCTGGAAGGCGGCTACGCCGGTGCGACCGCATCTGCGGCCGTTGGCGTCGGCGCCGGTGCAAACGTGCTGATCGGCGGCCTCGACAAGTCGATTGCGCTTCAGCCGCTCAGCGTCGAAGGCATGAAGGGCGTGAACGTCGCCGCCGGTATTGGCGCGATCGACCTGAAATACGCGCACTAAAATTCTTGCAAGTTCAAGGCGAAAGGCCCGGTGTTCCCACCGGGCCTTTTGTTTATGCGGCGGATTGCAGTTTCGGCCGCCGCAGATCCGGCGCCAGCCCCTCGCCCATCAAATCGATGAAGTTGTCGCAATAGAAGCGTTCGGCCGCGCGAGCCGGTGTGTTGGCAAGGCTGTCGTTGAAGCGCTTGAGCGGGTTGCGGCCACCTTCCACATGTGGGAAGTCCGAAGAGAACAGACACACCTCCTCGCCCGCATTGGCGATGATCCAGCCGACATCCTCGTGCGGATAAGGCGTGACACGAAGCTGGCGGCGCACGATCTCGGACGGACGCGCCGATAGCTTCTGAAGCCGCTCCTCGTTCTTGATAAAAGCCTGCGCCGCGCTGTCGAGATTGCGCATCCAGCCTGGCACCCAGGACGCACCAAGCTCGATGGCCCCGAACTTCAGCTTTGGAAACCGATCAAACACACCATCAAAGATCAGCGCAGCGAGTGTCGTCATCACCGAATGCGGGATCGGCATATAGCTGACGGAGGTGAAGTTTTCCTCGCCGCCGTGGAAATCCTTCACGCGCGGCAAGCCGTTTTCGAAATAGGAGGGATCGAGTTTCTCTTCGCCGCCGACGTGGAAGACAATGGGAATGCCCGCTTCCTGCGCCATCGCCCAGATCGGATCGAACGCGATATGGCTGGGCGAATGGCCGCGTGGCGCCTTCGAGGGAATGAGCAACGCCTTGCAGCCCATCTCAATCGCCTCGCGGGCAGCTTTCGGCGCGCGCTCGAAATCGGACAGCGGCACATAGCCGGTGCCGAGGAAGCGCCGGTCCACGGAACAGAAATCCACCATCATGCGGTTGTGGGCTTGTGCCGTTGCGTAGGCGAGTTCGGGATTGTCGTCATCCAGTCCGAAATTGCCGAGACACCAGGTGGTGAAGATGAGCTGGCTGGTGAAACCGAGCAGATCGAGCGCGCGCGGCCGATCCATCTTGCGGAAGGAACCCAGCGCTTCGTAATTTTTGCGCAGCAGGATGTTGGCATCCGAACCGGCGCGAAATTCCGGATCGTCATGCTGCTGGTTGGCGTGCTTCGCCAGCTTGCCGTCGCGCGGCCAGGCTTTCACCTTCGGCAGATCGTCATAGGCGGCGCGATATTTCGGATCGAGGAAATCGTCCAGACAGTCGGTCAATTCCATCAGATGGGAATCGGCATCGTGGACGATGCGGTTCTCCACATAGGGCATGCGGGCCTCCCAAAAGCTATTTTCTTTCAGCTTAAGCCGAAAAGCGCGCCAGACGGAACGGCGAAATATCGAGCGGCATGGGGCGGCCTTGCGCCATATCGGCCAAAATCTCGCCAATCGCCGCAGAATGCTTGAAGCCGTGGCCGGAGCAGCAGGAGGCGACGATGATCCGCTCCGATTGCGGCAGGCGATCGAGGATGAATCCCGCATCCGGCGTGACCGTGTAGAGACAGGCTTTCGCCTTCACCGAGCGCGGCGAGACGTTCTTCAGGTAAGACCGGACAAAATTTTCGTACATCTGCGCGATTTCGCGCGGATCGACGTCGCGCGACACGGTATCGGGCGATGTCGTGTCGCCATATTGCTCGGTGGCGACTTTCAGTCCGCCATCGACTACCGGAAAGCCATAGATACCCTGATGCGCGTCCGGCAACTCCCAGATAAACACCGGAAAATTTTGCGGCGCGAACCGCGAAGGTTCGCCATCGGTTTCGAACCAGTGGAGAACCTGCCGATGAATCTTCAGCAGTTTCTCGAACGGGCCACCGAGCAGTTTCGGCAGCCACGCACCCGCCGCCACAACAAGGCGGTCTGCCTGGTAAAAGCCCTTGTCGGTTTTGACCGTCACACCATGGGGTGTGGTGCCGAAGACGAAGACGGTTTCGCCGCGCCGGATTTCGGCGCCACGTTTTTCGGCAAGCGATAGCTGCGCGCCGATGCAGGCTTCCGGCCGCACGAACCCCGCCTCCGGCTCGAAATAGCCGTGCTCGGTATCCTGCACGTTGAATTGCGGAAAGCGCGAACGGATTTGCGATGCGTCCAGACGTTCGTGCGCGATGCCGTGATCGCGCGCGGCGTTTATCGTGTTCTGGAAAAAGCCCTCGACGTGAACGGAGGATTTTCGGTCGTCGCTGGAGATGATGAGTTCGCCACATTGGGTGAGCAGATCGGCACCCGTCTCACCTTCGATCTCGCGCCAGATCTCATGGCTGCGCTTCACCAGCGGCGTGTAATGCGCCCCTTCGCCGATGGCGAGGCGGGTAATGCGCGTGTCGCCGTGACTGGAACCTTGCTCATGTGGCGGCGCAAAGCGGTCGATGCCGAGGACGCGCGTGCCGCGCTTCGCAAGCTGGTAGAGCGCGGCGCCGCCCATGGCGCCGAGGCCGATAACGATGACGTCGTAGCGCGTCAGGCGGGTACCGCTTTCCAGAAGTAGCGGATGAAGCCGCGCTTCTCGTCGCGGTCCTTCACGCGGAAGACCATCTTCACTTTGGGGCCGCTGTCGATCGGGCCCTGCTCCACATCGGTGAGGTCGGCCATGAAGCGGCCGCCATCGGCGAAGGTGATCATGCCGTAGTGGTTGGGCGGCGACATCGAATAGGTGAGGAAGTCCGCCGACCAGGAGAGGATCGTGCCTTGCTGGTCCGCGAAGCTGTAGGGGTCCTGGCTGTCCACGGCCTTGCAGTTGGGGTTCACGCAGATGCGCGTGCGCGGATATTGGCCGGTGCCGCAGACGCGGCACTTGCCCCCGACAAGACCGGTGAGCATGTCATTCTTGCGATAGAGCACGGTGAGCGCGGTGCGCTTGTCCACTTCCGCGCGCATGCCCTTCTCAAGCTCGATCAATCCGTTGAAGCCGAGATATTTGTTGTAATTGGTTTCTTCCTTGCGGCGCGCGAGGCTGCCGGAGACGCC
>JAFECN010000390.1 GCA_018242145.1 Pseudomonadota bacterium | reverse complement strand
TTCGACCTCCCCACAAGGGGGAGGTGATGTTTGCGCCCTTCGTCATCACTTCTCGTAGTGATCCGCCACAAGCTGGTTGAGCACGCGCACGCCCCAGCCGACGCCCCAGCCGGGCGAGAGCGGCTTCTGCTCGCCGTCCTGCCAGGCGACGCCGGCGATATCGAGATGCGCCCAGGCCTGGCCCTTCTCCACGAAGCGCTGGAGGAACTGCGCGGCGACGATGGAGCCAGCGTATGGGCCGCCGATGTTCTTCATATCGGCGATCTTGGACTTGATGAGCTTGTCGTAGCCGTCGCCGAGCGGCAGACGCCACACCGCTTCGCCCGCCGCCTTGCCCGCTTCGGCGATGCGGGCCGCAAGCTGGTCGTTGTTGGAGAACAGACCCGCATGATCGTTGCCGAGCGCGATCATGATCGCGCCGGTGAGCGTGGCGAGGTCGATCACGAATTTCGGCTTGAACTTGCGCTGCGTGTAAGTGAGCGCGTCGGCCAGAACGAGGCGGCCTTCGGCATCGGTGTTCAGGACTTCGATGGTCTGGCCCGACATGGAGGTCACCACATCGTCGGGGCGCTGCGCGTTGCCGTCGGGCATGTTCTCGACAAGGCCGATCACGCCCACCGCGTTCACGCGCGCCTTGCGGGCGGCGAGCGCGCGCATGGCGCCAGTGACGGCGGCGGCACCGCCCATGTCGCCCTTCATGCCCATCATCGACGCGCCCGGCTTCAGCGACAGGCCGCCGGAATCGAAGCACACGCCCTTGCCGACGAAAGCGACCGGCGCCTCGTTCTTATTGCGCGCGCCGTTCCAGCGCATGACGACCAACTGGCTTTCGCGCTCGCTGCCCTGCCCCACGCCGAGCAGCGATCCCATGCCGAGCTTCTTCATCTCCGCCTCGCCCAGCACTTCCACTTTCAAGCCAAGCTTCGACAGCGCCTTCGCGCGGCGCGCGAATTCCGCCGGATAAAGAACATTCGGCGGCTCGTTGACCAAATCGCGCGCGAGATAGATGCCGTCCGCGACCGCATCCAGCGCCGCCCACAATTTCTTCGCCGCCGCCGCGTCGCGGGTACAGACCGTGACCGACCTGATGGTCGTTTCATATTCATCACGATTTTTTGTGCGGTAATGCGCGAAGGCGTAGCCGCGCAGCTTCGCGCCCATCGCCAGATGGGCGGCGAGCGCGCCCGGCTTGAACTTCGCGCCCTTCGGCGCATCGATCGCGAAGGTGATCGCCTCGACGCCCGCGGTGTAGAGCCGCGCCACGATGCTGGCCGCCAGTTTCTCTGCCGCGGCGGCGTTGAACTCCGTGCCCATGCCGACAAGCAGCACGCGGGACGCCTTCAGGCCCTGCGGCGCCAGGACCTCCACAACCTGTCCGGGCTTTCCCGTGAACTTGGCCGAGGCCGTCACCGCCCGCTTCAAGGCGCCGCCCGATGCCTTGTCGGCGTCCAGCGCCAATGGGGTGAATGTGCCGCCGCCCTGGACGCCCAGGACGAGGGCGCCGGCGGAATTCAGCGACGGGGCGGCAAAGGAAAGCTGCATGGGGATACCTCCGGGTGGTGCTGGCCCGTGTCTAATCCAGAAAAATGCGCCAAGTCAGTCGGATACACGGATTTCGGGTTGCCGGGTGGCGGCGGGAAAATGCTAGTTAGTGTGCTTCGAAGCTTAGGTCGAATCCGGGGGCGGGACCAAGCGCCGGATCAGGGCTTTCAGGAATGTCAGCGAAGCTGCCGCGATTGTCGAACTATATCCTGCGCCAGCTCGCGGGCCCGATTGCGCTGTTCTGCTTCCTGCTGGTCGGCGTGGTGTGGCTGTCGCAGTCGCTGCGTCTGCTCGATCTGGTCATCAACCGCGGGCAATCGGCGCCCACCTTCATCTATCTGACGCTGCTCGTGCTGCCGAGCCTGCTGGTCATCATCCTGCCGGTCGGATTCTTCGCGGGCGCCCTCTACGGGCTGCACAAGCTGAACGCCGACAGCGAACTGGTGGTCATGCAGGCGTCCGGCTACAGCAAGATACAACTCGCCACGCCGGTATTGATTGCCGCGACCGTTGTGATGGCCGCCACCTATCTATGCAGCCTTTATCTCATGCCGCTCGGCCAACGCACGATGAAAAGCGCCGTGCTCGACATTCGCGCGGATATCGGCGCCGCGATGCTGAGCGAAGGCGCCTTCAACACCCCGGCGGACGGGTTGACCGTCTTCATCCGCGAATTGTCCCCGGACGGGCAGATCCGGGGCATCCTCGTCCACGACAACCGCGACGCGAAGCGCCCGACGACCTATATCGCGCAAAGCGGCGTGATCGCGCAGACGGCCGCGGGCGGGCGCCTGATCATGCAGGACGGCACGATCGAGCAGACGGGCGCGACGAACGGGCAACTCTCCGTGCTCAAATTCAAGCGCTATGTGTTCGACCTGGACCAGTTCTCCAACAAGCAGAAGGAACAACAGCTCGAAGCGAGCGACCGCTATCTGAGCGAATTGTTCTGGCCCGAATTCAAAACGCCGCCGAAGAATCCGAACATCCTCAACGTGTTCAAGGCGGAGGCGCACAACCGGCTGGCGTCCCCGCTCTATTGCCTGATGTTCGCGCTGCTGGCGCTGGCGGCGGTGACGAGCGGACGGCGGCAGCGCGGGGCTTATGCGCTTCGCCTGACGGTGTTCATTCTGCTCGGCGCGGTTCTGCGCATCGTCGGATATGGCGCGCAGAGCATGGCGGCGCGCAACCCGTCGCTTCTGTTCCTTCTCTATGTGATTCCGATCCTCGGCGGCGCCATCGCGCTTCTGGAGCTTGAAGGAACGTGGCTGCCGCGGCTGCTCGGCCGCCTGCAACCTGCGGAGCCCGTGGCCGCGCAATGACCTGGTCCTGGACCCTCTTCCGCTATCTGGCACGCCAATTCATCATCGGCGTGGCCGTGATCTATGCGGGTTTCCTGTTCCTCGCCTTTTCGATCGACATCGTGGGCCTGTCAGACCACACGGCCGTAAAGCATGTTCCCACCAGCGTGGTGATCGTGATGGCGATGCTGCAGCTTCCCGATCTGGGGTTGAAGCTGCTGCCCTTCGCCGTGCTTCTGGGGGGCGTGTTCGCATTCGTCCGCCTGTCGCGCAGCCACGAGTTGATCGCCATTCGCGCCGCCGGCGTTTCGGCGTGGGATCTGCTGGCACCGTCGCTGGTCGTGGCGGTGTTGCTAGGGGTGTTCACGGTGATGGGGCTGACGCCGCTCACTTCGCGGATGCTGGTGCAATATTCGGAACTCGAAGCGAAATATGTCCGCGGCCAAGCCTCGCAGCTTGCAATTTCGCGCAACGGTTTGTGGCTGCGCCAGGGCGACGCCCGCTCGCAATCGGTGATCCATGCGCTGCGCGTGGCCGATCAGGGGCTCCGGCTGGAAGACGTCATCGTGTTCCGCTACGGGCCGAACGACAGATTCCTCGGCCGCATCGACGCGCGCTCCGCCCTTCTGGAAACCGGCGCATGGACAATGCGCAATGCCTGGGTGAGTGGGCCGGAAGGCAAGGCGACATTCCATCCGGTGTACAGCTATGCGACCACGCTGACGCCGTCGCAGATCCAGGAAAGCTTCGCCTCGCCATCGACGATATCGTTCTGGGATCTGCCCAACTTCATCGCCACGGCGCGCAAGGCCGGATTCTCCGCCGTGCGCTATGTGATGTATTTCGACTCGCTTCTGGTCATGCCGGCGCTGTTCGCGGCCATGGTGTTCATGGCCGCCAGTTTTTCGCTGCGGCTGGCGCGCATGGGCGGATTGCTGCGCGTCATTCTCTATAGCGCGCTCGCGGGCTTCGGCGTCTATTTCTTCGGCAATGTGACGCAGGCGCTGGGCGAGTCCGGCATATTGCCCACCGCGCTTGCCGCCTCCGCGCCCGCCGCCGCCGCAATTCTCTTCGGCATGACGCTCGTCTTCCATCAGGAGGACGGCTGATGCCACGGCGGGGGCTATTGGGCGTGCTGACCGCCGCGCTGCTGCTCGGCGGCGCCACCGCCCATGCGGCCGACATCATGAGCGGCAAGGGCAGCCTTCTCGGCTCGCCGGGCGGCGATTACCTGCTCAAAGCCGACGAAGTGACCTACGACGTCAAGGCGAAGGTCGTGACCGCCAGCGGCCATGTGGAGATCGACCATAACGGGCGCATCGTGCAGGCCCAGAACGTCACCTACGACCAGAACGCCGACACGGTCGTGGCCAGCGGCAATGTGGTGATGATGGCGCCGGACGGCGCCGTGATTTTCA
>JAFECN010000038.1 GCA_018242145.1 Pseudomonadota bacterium | reverse complement strand
GGGCCGCAGCGCCTGTTCGCGCAGAAAATCCGCCGGCTGGTCTTCATGCATCGCCCAATGGACGTCCGCATGCGCACCGATGGTGACGCCGTCGCGGTCCAGCGCGCGAATCTGATCCCAGGTGAGAAACGTCTCGGACGGATATTTCGTTTTCAAATCGATCCCGGTCTTGCCGAGCAAGGCCTTCATGGCGCCCAGCGTTTCCCGTGCCTGCGGGAAGGCCATATTTTTCAGCCATTTCCACACATCGTCGGCCAGAGCGGCGCGCTGTTCATAGCTATTCAGAATGATCGGGTTTTCGAGATGGGGAAGCTTGTAGCCGCCCTCCGGCGCTTCCATCACAAAAAGCCTTGTCCATGTCGGCGGCGTGAAGTCGCCGGTGTCGATGTGATGGGTGCTGACGAACAGTGTCCAGGGCAGGCTATAGGCTTTCAAAACCGGCGCCGCGGTGGTGAGCGTGTTGGCGTAACCGTCGTCCGACATCAGGAACAGCGCGCGGGGATGGCGCGCGGGATTGCGCAGCACCTCTGCCATCGCATCCAGCGGCAGCACGTCGAAGTCCCGCTTAAGCAATCGCGCCAGATCCTCGAAGGCATCGAGCCGGTGCTGATTGCTCTGCAAAGCCGGATCGACGATCCGCCGCTCGACGCCGTGGAAGAACACGGCGGTCGGCGCGCCGAAGGGCCGTGCCAGCGCGGCAGGAATCCAGTTTCCCGACCAGCGGGAGAGGCGTCCGAATGTCGTCATGGTCCGGTATGTTGCAGGGACCGCGCCAGCATGGCCGAGCCGGCCTTAACCGCGCCTTTCGCGGTGGCGAATGCGCAGCCTCCCGCAAGGCGATGGTCCGGGCTTTCTTTTCTTCCGCAAGATCCTCGGGAGCGGGCCATTCCATGTCGTGCCTCATGGCGGGTGCTCCCGCTTTGTTGCGCGAAAACCCGGCATTTGCGCGGACATTGACGGGTTTTCGGGGCAGGGATAGGAGGTCGCACCCCGCGCAACAAAAATGCGCGGGAGCGTGTTAGCGTGCGGCCCCGGCATTTTCGGGCCCTGTCCGTTTTTCGGAGATTTCCATGAAGAACCGAGCCCGTCTCAGCCTGCGCGTTCCCGCTCCGCCGTCACGGCCGGGCGAGAAGCCGGACTTCAGCGGCGTGAAGCTTTCCGGCGCGGGCGAGGTTCGCCGTCCCGACATCGATACGCGCGCGCATGACATGCAGGATATGGCCTTCGCGCTGATCCGCGTGCTGGACGACAAGGGCGAAGCGCTGGGCGCGTGGAATCCGAAGCTCGATGCGGAGACGCTTCGCCGCGCGCTGCGCAACATGCTGCTGACGCGCGCCTATGACGACCGCATGTATCGCGCCCAGCGCCAGGGCAAGACATCGTTCTATATGAAGTGTACTGGCGAAGAGGCCGTTTCCATCGCGGCCGCTTTCGCGATGCAGCCGGACGACATGTGCTTTCCGAGCTATCGTCAGCAAGGCCTTCTCATCGCGCGCGGCTATCCGCTGGTCGAGATGATGAACCAGGTCTATTCGAACGCACGCGATCCGTTGAAGGGCCGCCAGCTCCCCATCATGTATTCCAGCAAGGCGCATGGCTTCTTCACCATCTCCGGCAATCTGGGCACGCAGTTTCCGCAGGCCGTGGGTTGGGCGATGGCGTCTGCTTACAAGGGCGATGACCGCATCGCGGCGAGCTGGGTGGGCGACGGCACTACGGCGGAAGGCGATTTCCACCATGCCTGCAACTTCGCCAGCGTCTACAAGGCGCCGGTCATCCTCAATGTCGTGAACAATCAGTGGGCGATTTCGAGCTTTGCCGGAATCGCGGGCGGCAACGAGTCCACATTTGCGTCGCGCGGCATCGGTTACGGATTGCCGGCGCTGCGCGTGGACGGCAACGATTTCCTCGCGGTCTATGCCGCGACGCAATGGGCGGCGGAACGCGCGCGCTCCAATCTCGGCGCGACGCTGATCGAGCACTACACCTATCGCGCCGAAGGCCATTCCACGAGCGACGATCCCTCGCGCTATCGCCCGTCCGACGAGGCGAAGGCGTGGCCGCTCGGCGATCCCATCGAACGCTTGAAGCACCATCTCATCGCCATCGGCGAATGGAGCGAAGAGCAGCAGCAGGCCGCGCATGCCGATGCGGTGGAGCAGGTGAAGGCCGCCAACAAGGAAGCCGAAGCCGTCGGCACGCTCGGTCATGGCGAATTGCCCAGCGCCAAGACCATGTTCGAGGATGTGTTCAAGGAGATGCCGGAACATCTGCGCCGCCAGCGTCAGCAGATGGGAGTCTGAGCCATGGCCCAGATGAACATGATCCAGGCGCTCAACTCCGCCCTCGATGTGATGCTCGGCAAGGATCCGAACGTTCTCACCTTCGGCGAGGACGTCGGCTATTTCGGCGGTGTCTTCCGCGTCACCGACGGGCTGCAAAAGAAGCACGGCCTGACGCGTTGCTTCGATACGCCCATCGGCGAAGGCGGCATCGTCGCCGTCGCCATCGGCATGGGCGCCTATGGCTTGCGCCCGGTGGTCGAGATTCAGTTCGCCGACTACATCTATCCCGCTTACGACCAGATCGTCTCTGAAGCGGCGCGCTTGCGCTATCGCTCCGCCGGCGATTTCACCGCGCCGCTGGTGATCCGCACGCCTTATGGCGGCGGCATTTTCGGCGGCCAGACGCACAGCCAGTCGCCGGAAGCTTTGTTCACCCATGTCGCCGGTCTGAAGACGGTGATCCCATCGACACCCTATGATGCGAAGGGCCTGTTGATTGCCGCCATCGAGGATGACGATCCGGTTCTCTTCCTGGAGCCCAAGCGCATCTATAACGGCCCGTTCGACGGCTATCACGACCGCCCCGTGCAGCCGTGGAGCAAGCATCCGGCCAGCGAGGTGCCGGACGGCCACTACATCGTGCCGCTGGGCAAGGCGAATGTGGTGCGCGAGGGCAACGACGTGACGGTGCTGGCTTATGGCACCATGGTGCATGTGGCGCTGGCCTCCGCGCGGGATGCGAATGTCGATGCCGAAGTGATCGACCTGCGCACGCTGGTGCCGCTCGACATCGAGACCATCGTGACCTCGGTGAAGAAGACAGGCCGCTGCGTGATCGTGCATGAAGCGACGCATACCTCCGGCTTCGGCGCGGAACTGTCCGCGACGGTGCAGGAGAACTGCTTCCACCACCTCGAAGCGCCGATCGAGCGCATCACCGGATGGGACACGCCCTATCCGCATGCCTTCGAGTGGCAATATTTCCCGGGGCCGGGCCGCGTGATCGAAGCGCTCAAGCGCGCGATGGAGGGTTAAATGGGCAAATATGTCTTCAAGCTCCCCGATGTCGGCGAAGGCACGGCGGAAGCCGAAATCGTCGCCTGGCATGTGAAGGTCGGCGACACGATCCACGAAGACCAGAACATGGTCGACGTGATGACCGACAAGGCGACGGTCGAAATGACCTCGCCTGTCAGCGGCAAGGTGATCGCTTTGCATGGCGAGCCGGGCGCGATGGCCGCTGTGGGTTCGCCGCTGGTGGAACTGGAAGTCGAAGGCGCGGGCAATGTGAAGGCCAATGGCGCGGCGCCGGAAGCAAAGAAGGCCGAAGCGCCGAAACCCGCACCCAAAGCAGAAGCCAGGCCGGAGCCGAAGAAAGAAGATGTGAAGCCCGCGGTTGCCGCGCCCGCCTCGCATGCCGTTTCCAAGCCGGCCTTCGCGACGCGCGCCGAAGGCGACAAGCCGCTGGCATCGCCCGCCGTGCGCCAGCGGGCCCGCGACATGGGAATCGAATTGCAGTTCGTGCCGGGCACCGGTCCCGCCGGGC
>JAFECN010000389.1 GCA_018242145.1 Pseudomonadota bacterium | reverse complement strand
GAAACAAGCCGCGCGACGCAAACAAGGGCGCGCGCTCGGCGTCGAGATGGGGGTCTTCGTGCAGGCGCGCCACGCGCTGCACCTTGTCCGCGGCGCCGAAAATCAGCGGCACGCGCTGATGCAGCGATGTGGGAACGAGATCGAGGATGCGTTCGCGGCCGGTCGAGGCCATGCCGCCCGCCTGCTCCATCACAAAAGCCATGGGCGCCGCTTCATAGAGAAGACGCAAACGCCCGTTCTCGTACCCTTTGCGCGCATCGGCGGGATACAGAAAGATTCCGCCACGCGCCAGAATGCGGAAGGCTTCGGCGACGAGCGATGCGATCCAGCGCATGTTGAAGTTCGCGCCGCGCACACCATTCTCGCCGTTCAGGCAATCGTCGATATAGATGCGTATCGGCGCATCCCAGTGCAGATAGTTGGATGCGTTGATGGCGTATTCCTTCGCATGGGGCGGGATTCGCACCTGCGATCTGGTGAGCCGGAACGTATGGTCGCGCGCATCGAGCGTGAAGATATCGACGCCGCTGCCGAAGGTGAGGACCAACGCCGTCTGCGGCCCATACACAAAGAATCCGGCGGCGAGTTGGCGATGCCCCGCGCCTCCGAAGGGCCCCAGCTTGGAATCGATATTCTCGGCGGGAAGGATCGAGAAGATCGTGCCGATGGATATGTTGGTGTCGATGTTGGACGAACCGTCGAGCGGATCGATGGCGACGGCGAGCGTGCCCTGCGGATCCAGAACCTCGACGTCGTCGCATTCTTCGGACGCGACAAAAGCCACACCGGCTTTTTTGAGCGCGGTCATCGCCAGCCGGTGGCTGCGGACGTCCAACTCCTTCTGAACGTCGCCGTCCTTGTTGCTGCCCACGGCCGCGCCCGGCGCGCCGGACAGCGACCCCAGCGCGATCACCGCAGCGAGTTCGATTGCGACACCGCCCATGGCCTGAACGACCCCGGCGACATCGCCGCGAACGCTGCCGGCGGCGACGGCGCGGGCACAATGCTCTTCGAGGGTCGTGGCTTTGTGCACCTGCTCTCCTCCGCGCCGTGGGACCGCTTATTTCGCAGCAAAGGGGACTCGATGCTGGACGCCAACTCAGGTTGACACAGCCCCAACATTAGAGAAAATTTGTTATTCTTCGCTTGTGCCAAAGTTTATCTTATATGTCGACATCCCTAAACAATCTCACGATGCGGCAATTGCGGGCGCTGAAGAGCGTTGCCGCCCGCAAGAGCGTGACGGGAGCGGCCGAGCACCTGCACCTCACCCAGCCGGCCATCACGTTGCAGCTCAAAAACCTGGAAACGCTGGCGCAACTTCCGCTGTTTCAGCGCACGCCGAACGGCATGGTGCTGACCGAAGCCGGTGACGCGCTTCTGTTATTGAGTGAGCGCGTGGAAACCGCGCTGGCCGATTGCGCGGCGACGCTGGACAGGATGAAGGGGCTCGGCGGCGGCCGTGTCGCCATCGGCGTCGTGAGCACTGCCAAATATTTCGCGCCGTTCGCGATTGCCGCCTTCGCGCGGGCCCATCCGGGTATCGACGTGCGGCTGATCATCGGCAATCGCGGCGAGATCCTTCAGGCCCTGTCGGATTTCAGCCTGGATGTGGCCATTATCGGCCGCCCCCCGCCGGAACCTGCGCTCGAAAAAGTGCTGATCGGCGATCACCCGCATCTCATCATCGCCCCGCCGCGCCATCCGCTCGCAGGCAAGACGACTCACAAAGTGAGTGCGCTGGCGGACGAAACCTTCCTGATCCGCGAGCAGGGTTCGGGCACACGCGCACTCATGGAGCGGATGTTCGCGGACGCGGGCATGGTACCCCGCATAGGAATGGAGATCGCCAGCAACGAAACCATCAAGCAGGCCGTCATGGCGGGGCTGGGCATCGCATTTTTGTCCGCGCACACCTGCGCGGCGGAGCTGGCCGACGGCCGTCTTGTGACGTTGCCGATCGAAGGGCTGCCGTTGATCCGAAACTGGTTCCTTGTCCGTCGCGTCGAGAAAATATTGCTGCCTTCGGCCCAGGCTCTGGCGGATTTTCTGGCGCGCGAGGCCGCGCATTTCCTTCCCGCGAAGCCGGCCTAGCGTTCGCAACCGGAAAATTACTTGTCTTTTATATTTGACAGTCGATTGTGTCCAATTCCTTGGTATGTTATCTAAAATCAGGGCCGCAAGATCGCTTTGGCCAACCGATGAGGAGATTTCCATGAAGAAAGGTCTGGCCGTGATCGCCTGTGCGGCGGCATTGGTTCTGGCAAACGGTTCGCTCGCCATCGCCGCGCCCATGGCGCTGGATGTCGTGGACGGCGGCAAGAAGATGATGGGCGATCCTGTCCACGGCAAAGTGATCTTCAATCGCTGCATGGTCTGCCACACGATCCAGCCCGGCGTGAACCATATCGGTCCGTCGCTGCATGGCGTCGTCGGCCGCAAGGCGGGCTCGGTCCCGGGTTTCAACTACTCGGTCGCGAACAGGAAGTCCGGAATCGTTTGGACCGAGCAGAAAATCTACGACTATCTGAAGGCTCCGCAGCAGATGGTGCCCGGCACGAAAATGACCTTCCCCGGCCTGCCCAAGGCGCAGGACCGCGCCGATGTCGTCTCCTATCTGAAGCAGAATTCGCCATAACGGCATCATGCCTGTGCGTTGACACGGCTTTGTCGATGGAGCGGCGGCAGCGATGCCGCCGTTTCTTTTTTTTACGGCGGACGGCGCCACAGATCGGCCAGATGCGCGGGAAACGAAAGCATCAGCCACAGCGCGATCATCGTCCATCCGGCTCCCGTGAGCGCGCTCCGCAGCGCGAGCAACAGGCAAATTCCTGGCAGCGCCGCCACAACAGCATTGGCGAGAGAGGATCGCCGCCAGACGGCGAACGCCGCGATCTCCAGCGCCAGGACGGCCACAATGCAATCGACGATATGACCGGAGGCAAACAAGCCCGTCATCGCGTGCCCGATCACTGGAACGGGCCGTTCAATACGACGACATCGTAATTAAGAAGCGCGGCGGTGCTGACCCACGCCAGATAGGGCAGCAAAAGAACGCTGGCCCAGACGGACTTGCGGAACAAGGCGACGATGAGCGCCAGAATGGATATCCACAAAAGCCCGACCTCGGCCAGTGCAAGGTCGGGACGCTGCAGTTTAAAGAAGATCAAACTCCAGACGACGTTGAGAAATCCGTTCACCGCAAACAGGCCGACGATCCATTGACGTCCTGACAGTGTTTTCGCGTTGCGCCACGCCAACACGCCGGAGATCGCCGCAAGCGCGAAAATCGTCGTCCAGATCGCGCCGAACGCGGCATCCGGCGGTTTCCAGGCCGGCTCACGCAGGCTTTGATACCATGGCCCCAGATCCGTGAGGGTCGTGCCGGTGGCAGCGACGACGATCGCCGCCAATGCCGCTACGAGGATCGGGCGCCAGCGCCGGGAACGGGCTTCGCTCATGTTTTCGCCAATCCCAGTAGGTGCCCCAGATCGTTGAAGAAGATGCGAACATGGGCGCCGGGCTTTGCCCGCACCAGTTCCTTGTTCATATAAGCTTCCCAGGTGAGCTTCTGCACATCCGGATCGGCGCACATCTTCACGAACCGCTCGCGGCGTCTGTCGCTGCTATACCAAAAATATTGCATGATCCCCAAAATCCGGAATACGAGCCCGTGTTTCTTCATGAACCGCGCCCGCGCCGTGGCCAGCGCCTTGGCTTTGCCGGTGGCAAGAAATTCCTCCACGGCATCGGCCGCGACGCGCCCCCCACACATGGCATAATAAATGCCCTCGCCGGACGCGGGCGCCACGACGCCTGCCGCGTCGCCCGCCAGCACGACGTCGTGGCCATTGTCCCAACGCTTGCGCGGACGCAACGGAATGGGCGCGCCTTCCTTGCGCAGCGTTTCGCATTGCGTGAGACCCGTCTGCGCGCGCAGGGCGCCCACTGCGTTGCGCAGCGAAAAGCCCTTATGCGCCGAGCCGACGCCAACACTCGCCGTCTCGCCGTGCGGAAAAATCCACGCATAGAAATCGGGCGACAACGTG
>JAFECN010000388.1 GCA_018242145.1 Pseudomonadota bacterium | reverse complement strand
TTCGAAATTCTTTTTCTTCTTCGTCTTCTACCGAATGACACCCATCACGCATGCTCCCAGAAACATGAACACAACCGTGACCGCCAGAAGTTCCAGTTCGCGAACCATCGGTCCCTCCAATGCTTCCTTGGACGTCACAAGTCTGACGCAATCCAACGGGCCGATATACAAACCGTTCCGCGGTTCCCGCGTCATTTTGCGGCCCGCGCCATAAGCGCCGGATTCCGCTTGCTCTTTTTTTATGTGGCGAAACGGGATTCTGTGAATAAGTCTTTTTGCGCCGCACCAGGCGCCGAAGCGGCTACCAGGGAATCGCGCGATTCGAATAATCGCGATAGCTGCCGCTGCTCGCGGCATTCAGTTCCGCGATGCGCGCCCGCAGGCCTTTCACGCTGTCTTCCACCTTCACCGGCGCGCCCGATCCGCCCATGTCCGTCTGCACCCAGCCGGGATGAAAGATGCCGACGAGGATTCCGTCCTTCGCCCAATCCTTCGCGGCGCCGTGCATCAGCGAATTCACCGCCGATTTCGAGGCGCGATAAGGCTGGTTGCCGCCGCCGGACTCCGCGATGGAGCCGAGCACGCTGGTGATCGTCACCAGCTTCTTCTTTTGGCCCGCTTTCAGATTGGCCTTGAAGCGCAGCGCCATCAGGAACGGCGCGACGGAATTGACCCGGAACACATTGAGCCACGCCTCCATGTCCAGCGTTCCCGGCGTCACCGGATGCGGCCCGCCGATGCCGGCATTGTTGATCAGAATGTCGATCGGCCTGTCGCCCAGCTCCTTTTTCAGCGCTTCCACCGACGCCGGATCGCCCACATCCAGCGCCATCGCGCGCACCTTGCCTTTGACGGCCTTGAGTTCATCCGCCTTTGCCGGTTCGCGGCAGCAGGCGATCACCTCCGCTCCGTCCGCCGCATATTGCTTCACGAATTCCAGCCCAATGCCCCGATTGGCGCCGGTGATGAGGATGGTGGTCATGGCTTTTCTCCAAATCCGCCGCCGCCGGGCGTTGCGATCTCGATGGCATCGCCGGGCGCGACATGGGTTTCGTCCGCATGTTTCAACGTCTCGCGCGCCCCGTTGGTTCGGATGATCGTCGTGGTTCCGCGTTGCGCGTCATGGCCGCCGGCGAGCCCAAATGGCGCGGTCTCGCGGCGGGTGGAAAGGATGGCGGCGTTCATCGCCTCCCGAAACCGGATGCGGCGGATCACGCCATCCCCGCCATGATGCTTGCCCGCGCCCCCGGAACCTTCGCGGATCGCGAATTCCTCCAGCAATACCGGATAGCGCGCTTCCAGAACCTCCGGATCGGTGAGACGGGAATTCGTCATATGCGTGTGCACGGCGGATTGGCCGTCGAAATCGGCACCCGCGCCCGCGCCGCCGCAGATCGTCTCGTAATATTGGTGGCGTTCGTTGCCGAAGGTGAGATTGTTCATCGTGCCTTGCGATGCCGCCAGCACGCCGAGGCATCCGAACAGCGCATCGCACACCGCCTGACTCGTCTCCACATTGCCCGCGGCCACCGCGCCCGGCGGATCGGGATTGAGCAGCGTCCCACGCGGCACCACGATCTCAAGCGGCTTCAGGCATCCCGCGTTCATCGGAATGTCGCCATCGACAAGGCAGCGGAACACATACAGCGCCGCCGCCTTGGTCACCGATCCCGGCGCGTTGAAATTGGTGTTCGTCTGCGCCGAGGTGCCGGTGAAATCGATCTTCGCCGCGCGCGCGGCGCGATCCACCGTGATCTTCACTTTTATCGCCATGCCGCCGTCCATCGGCATGGCGAAGGCGCCGTCCTTCAGCGCGCCGATCACCTTGCGCACGTTTTCCTCGGCATTGTCCTGCACATGGCGCATATAGGCGGTGACGATATCCGCGCCGTAATTCGCGCAGGCGCGCCGCAATTCGGAAATCCCGCGCGCGCAGCTTGCCGCCTGCGCCTTCAGGTCCGCGATGTTCTGCGCCGGATTGCGCGCCGGGTTGGCGGTGGAGCGCAGCACCTCCATCACCGCCGCATCGTCGAAATGCCCGCCGCGCACCATCTGGATGCCGTCGAACAGCACGCCTTCATCGGCGATGCTGCGCGAGAACGGCGGCATGGAGCCCGGCGTGATGCCGCCGATATCGGCATGATGCCCGCGGCTCGCCACATAGAAGCGCGCCACGCCGTCCACGAACCCATCTACAAATACTGGTGCCACCACCGTGATGTCCGGCAGATGCGTGCCGCCGTCGTAAGGTGCGTTGGTCACGAACATGTCGCCGTCGCGCATCTTGGGATGCTTGCGCATGATCGCGGTCACGCAATCGCCCATCGAGCCCAGATGCACCGGCATGTGCGGCGCATTCGCCACCAGCCCGCCCGCCGCATCGAAAATCGCGCAGGAGAAATCCAGCCGCTCCTTGATGTTCACCGAAGAGGCGGTGTTCTGCAGCGTCGCCCCCATCTCTTCCGCGATGGCCATGAACAGATTGGCGAACATTTCCAGCGACACCGGATCGGCGTCGGTGGTGGCGTTGATGGCAGCTTTCGCGGCAGCAGCGCGTGTGAGGACAAGCGAATGATCTTCGCGGATCTCCGCGCGCCAATCCGGTTCGACGACGATGGTCTGGTGCGGCTCGATCAGAAGCGCAGGGCCAATGATGACAGTGCCGGCAGCGAGATCGCGCACCTTATATAGAGACGCGTTGTGCCATGTGCCGAGCGAGAAGAACTTTGCCTTTCCTCCCCCGTTTACGGGGGAGGTGCCGGAGCGAAGCGAGGCGGAGGGGGCCCCCCCCACCGCTTCGCGGTCCCCCTCCCCCGTAAACGGGGGAGGAAAATCGGTGGCTTCAACTTCGACAGATTCCGCAATCAGCCCTTTGCCTTCGAAACCAAAGCCAAACAGCCGCGCATGTTGTTCAGCAAAAGCGGACGACATCTCCTCCAGCGAAGCGAAAGCAATCGGCAGCGTCGTATCGCTGCCCTCGTAACGGATATGCACCCGCTTGATTGCGTGGGTGGCAGCCGCGCCTTGCGCCTTGAGTTCGTCATCGGCTTCTTGCGCCAATGCATCGGCGGTTTGCGTGAGCGTCGCCATCACAGCCGCATCCAGTCTTTGCCCCACGGCCCGTTGCCGCAACGCGCGCAGGCTCGCCAGCTTCATGCCGTAAGCCGACAACACGCCGGAGAACGGATGAATGAAGATCCGCGTCATGCCCAGCGCGTCCGCCACGAGGCACGCATGCTGCCCGCCCGCGCCGCCGAAGCAGTTCAGCGCGTAGTCGCGCGCGTCATAGCCCTTCGCCACCGAGATGCGGCGGATCGCGTTCGCCATGTTTTCCACGGCGATGCGGATGAAGCCATCGGCCACGTCTTCGGCGGATTGCCCCGTCTCGCGCGCCAGCGCCGCGAATTTCGTGCGCACGATATCTTCGTCCAGCGGCTGCTGCGCGTCCGGCCCGAAGATGTGCGGGAAGAGGGCGCCGCGCAGCTTACCCACCATCACATTCGCATCGGTGACGGTGAGCGGCCCGCCACGGCGATAGCAGGCCGGTCCCGGATCGGCGCCCGCCGAGTCCGGCCCCACGCGGAAACGCGCGCCGTCATAGTGAAGAATGGAGCCGCCGCCCGCCGCGACGGTGTGAATCGCCATCATCGGCACGCGCAGCCGCACGCCCGCGACCTCGGTTTCATAGACGCGCTCGAACGTGCCGTCGAAGCGCGACACATCGGTGGACGTGCCGCCCATGTCGAAACCGATGGCGTGGCCGAAGCCCGCATCGCGCGCCGTCTCCGCCATGCCGACCACGCCGCCCGCCGGGCCGGACAGGATCGCGTCCTTGCCGCGAAAGAAATCCGGCGCGGCGAGGCCGCCATTCGAGGTCATGAAATAAAGCCGCGTGCCGCCCAGCGCGCGCGAAATGCGCGACGCATACCGCGACAGCACCGGCGACAGATACGCATCCGCCACCGTGGTATCGCCGCGCGACACATATTTCATCAGCGGCACGGTGTCGGAACTTACCGACACCTGCGCGAATCCGGCTTCGCGCGCAATTTCCGCCGCGCGCTGCTCATGCGCGGGGGTGCGATAGCCGTGCAGGAACACAATGGCGCAGGCGTCAATGCCATTCTTGCGTGCCGCCGCCAGATCGCGCCGCAGCGCCGCTTCGTCCAGCGCCGCAAGAACGTCGCCCTCGGCGGTCACACGCTCATCGGCTTCGATGACGCTTTCATAAAGCATGTCCGGCAATGCGATGTTCAGCGCGAACAGCCTGGGCCGGTGCTGGTATCCGATGCGCAACTGATCGCGCAGGCCCTTCGTCGTCACCAGAACCGTGCGCTCGCCGCCCCGCGTGAGCAGCGCGTTGGTGGCCACGGTGGTTCCCATCCGCACTTCGGCGATCTTGTCGGCGGGAATCGCGGCATTGATCTTCACGCCCAGGCAGCGGCGGATCGCCTCCAGCGCCGCATCGTCGTAAGCCGGATTCTCCGAAAGAAGCTTGTGGCTCGACAGCGTTCCATCCGGCGCCTGCGCCACCACATCGGTGAACGTGCCGCCGCGATCGATGAAGAACTTCCAGCGTCCCGTCATGGAACAAGATTCACGCAGAGGCGCAGAGCCGCAGAGGAGTCACGCGGCGGCGTGGAGCCGCGAAGGGCCGATGCTGTTGAAAACGGACGCGCAACGCGCGTCAGCACATCCATGGCGATTACACGACGAGAGCCCGTTCCTCTGCAGCTCTGCGTCTCTGCGTGCAATGTTTTTTTCTTCCGCAACTCCGCGGCTCTGCGTGCCAGATTTCTTCTTAGCAACGAATGATCTTTCGGTCGCATTTCCGCCCACATTGTCCTAATGCTTCGGCCCATGTCCATCTGGGGAAAATTGGGCGGTGCGGCGGCGGGCTTTCTGGCCGGCGGGCCCATCGGCGCGTTGGCCGGTGCGTTCGCCGGTCATGTGCTGTTCGACCGCACCGGCTTCATGGTGGAGCGGCCGGAGGAACCGGGCGTCGCCTTTACCATCGCCATCATCGCGCTCGGCGCCAAGCTCGCCATGGCGGACGGCGCGGTCACGCGCGACGAGGAGGAAGCGTTCACCCGCGTCTTCCGTGTGCCGCCGTCCGAAGCGGCCAACGTGAAACGCATCTTCGATCTCGCGCGGCGCGACACCGCCGGTTACGAAGCCTATGCCGCGCAGATCGCCAGGATGTTCCGCACCAGCCCCGGCATGCTGGAAGACGTCATGGACTGCCTGTTCGAGATCGCCAAGGCCGACGGCGTGTTCCATCCCGGCGAGGCGCGGCTGCTGGAGCGCGTGGCGGAGATCTTCGGCTTCGCGCCCAATGTCTATCGCCGCATCCGCGCCACCCATTTCGTGGATGCCTCCGACCCTTATGTGGTCCTCGGCGTGAGCTACGAGGCCAGCGAGGACGAGATCCGGCACACCTATCGCCTGCTGGTGAAGGAGAACCACCCGGACAGCCTCATCGGCCGCGGCGTGCCGCCGGAATTCGTGCGGCTCGCCACCGACAAGCTGGCCGCGATCAACACGGCCTATGAGACGATCCGCAAGGAACGCGATATACGATAAGGGCCCATCCGGGCATGCAGCAACCAACCCATCAGGCGATGCGCGATCCCGAAGACGACCGCCGGAAGGAAGATGCCGAACGCCATGCCACGCTGGTGATGATCGGCGTGGGCATTCTGGTCGTGGTGATCGGCGGCTGGCTGATGTTCGCCATCCGCGGCTATCTCAATCACGAACGCTGCCAGATGGAAGGCCACCGCTATTGCGATGGGCCGCCCATCGAGACGACGCGCTGAGGCATCTGTTTCGGGGATGTGACAATCGCCGGACATTGCACGAAGGCCGGAACGCAACGATGCGCCGCGCATTTGCTTTCATCGGCCGTGCGGGAGCGCGCGGCCGGTTTCCTCTTGTGCAAGGAGTTTCTGTATGCGTCGTCGTCTTCCGGCCATGATTCTGTCAGCGTGTGCTTTCGCCCTGCCTGCAACCTCCGCGCTCGCCGCCAATCCGCCACCGGTTGCGGCGCGTGCGCCGCTCGCGCCCGGCGGTGCCGCAGGCGTTCATGCCGCGCAGATGAAAACCCCCAACACCGCCGTCTGGATTGCCGGCGGAGCGATCCTGGTGGGCGGCCTCGCGCTGGCCCTCTCGGGCGGCGGCCACCATGGTCACGGTCCGTCCACCACCACGACCGGCACCACCGGCACCACGGGGACCAGCGGCACCAATTAAGGCTGGTCGTTATATCATCAAAATATGATGATTGCCCTTGACGCCTGCCATCGAGTCATCAAATATTGATGGCAAGATGATGGGCTCAAGGGAGGGCCGCGATGAGCAAATTCGGTGTCGGCGTGGGGGACGAGTTCCCTCTGGACGATGGGGAACGGGGCAATCCGGCGGGCGGCGATCAAGCGCCGCCGCGGGACGACCGCGAAGAATTCGAAGAATGGAAGCGCCGCCGGGACGAATACCGGGCGCAGCGCGAAGACCGGCATCGCCGGCGCGAACAATGGCGCCGCGAGAAGGATGAATGGCGCGCCCGCCGCCACGCCTTCAAGAAAAAGGTCCGGCAGGCCGCGCGCGACAGCTTCGGCCCGCGCTGGGGCGAGCATAATGGAAATCCCTATTACGGCTGGCGGTTCGGCGGCCGTGGCGGGCATCGGTTTCCCTTTCTTCTGTGGCCCGCCGTTGGATTGTTGATCCCGATCCTGATCCTGGCGCTGATCGTTTCGCTGATCGCCGCCATCTTCAAATCGCCTTTTGCGTTTCTCGCATTGATGGCGCTGGGCATCGGCGTCTTCATGTGGCGCCACCATCATCACGATCACTATGGCTTCGACGGCTGCGACTATGATTTCGACTTGAGGCCCCGCGATGGCGGGCGGCAGAACCCGCCGTCGCCGCCCGCGCAGAACGGCAACGCGGCGATCATCACGCCGCCGCCGTCGCCGGATGCCGGAAAGAGCGCGTCATGAGGGGCCATGGTCACCGCCGCTATTACAAACAGGCGGCCGCCGAAGCGATGCGCGCCGCGGCGCAGGCGATGGAGTCCGGCGCGGACGAAGTCTCCGGCCGCACCACCACCCGCGTGCAGCTCGAAATGCCGCCGCAGGCGATGGACCGGCTGACGCGGCTGAAGGAGAAGACGGAAGCCGCATCCTATGCCGAGGTCATCCGCAACGCCTTGCGCCTCTATGAAGCGCTGGTGGACGAGCATGAGAAAG
>JAFECN010000387.1 GCA_018242145.1 Pseudomonadota bacterium | reverse complement strand
GGCGAATTCCACCATATGGCGCGGCCTGCCGAGGAGCGAGGCGCAGATCTTGGCTTCCTCCGCCTTGTCGATGATACCGAGCGCGCGGCCCGCCGCGATGGCAAGCGCCGCCAGCACCGCAAGCTGGCAGGTGAACGCCTTGGTGGAGGCGACGCCGATCTCCGGCCCCGCGAAGGTGGGCAGCACGACATCGGCTTCGCGCGCGATGGAGCTTTCGACGACGTTGACGATGGCGACCGTCGTCTGGCCTTGCGCCTTGGCATCGCGCAGCGCCGCCAGCGTGTCCGCCGTTTCGCCGGATTGGGAGATGAACAGCGCCACGCCGTCCTTCGGATAGACCGGGTCGCGGTAGCGAAGCTCGGAGGCGACATCCACCTCCACGCCGAGGCGCGCGAATTTCTCGAACCAGTATTTGCCGACCAGCGCGGCATAATAAGACGTGCCGCAGGCGGAGATTATCAGCCGCGAGGCTTTCGCCAGCGCCTCCATCGCGCCCTTCTCGCGCAGCGAAACCACCGGGCCCGTGGCGTCGATATAATGCGCCAGCGTGTGGCCCACGACTTCCGGCTGCTCGGAGATCTCCTTGGCCATGAAGTGATTGAAGCCGGCCTTGTCCACCAGCCCCGCGGTGGCGGAGGTGAGCTTGATCTCGCGGTTCGCCGGCTGGCCGCTCTCATTATAGATGCGCACCTCCGGCCCGCGCAGCACCGCGACATCGCCGTCTTCGAGATAGCTGACGCGATTGGTGAAGGGCGCGAGCGCGAAGGCGTCGGAGCCGAGATAGGCTTCCTTGTCGGAATAGCCCACGGCCAGCGGGCTGCCCTTGCGGGCGCCGATGACGAGGCCGTCCTCGTCCTTGAAGATCATGGCGAGCGCATAGGCGCCGGTGAGGCGGCGCACCGCTTCTTTCGCGGCTTCCTCCGGCGAAAGCCCGCGATCCAGATAGTCGGTGACAAGATGCACCGCGACTTCGGTGTCGGTTTCGGATTCGAACTTGTGGCCCTTCGCGCGCAACTCGTCGCGCAGTTCGCGGAAGTTCTCGATGATGCCGTTGTGCACCAGCGCCACGCGCGCGGAGGCATGGGGATGCGCGTTGCTTTCGGTCGGCGCGCCATGCGTGGCCCAGCGGGTGTGGCCGATGCCGGTGCGGCCGGACAGCGGATGCTTCGCCAGCGCTTCCGCCAGCTTGTTCAGCTTGCCCGGCGCGCGGCGGCGTTCGATATGCCCGCCCGTCAGCGTGGCGATGCCCGCGGAGTCATAGCCGCGATATTCCAGGCGGCGCAGCGCTTCCAGAATGAGGGGGGCCGCGTCTTCACGCCCCGCAATGCCGACGATTCCGCACATGTTCTCTACCTTTATACCCTCTCATCCTTCGACAAGCTCAGGATGAGGATTTGTCTATCCCTTCCTCATGGCGAGCCTGTCGAGCCACGACAAGCTCAGGATGAGGACTGAGCTTAAATCTCCTCATGGTGAGCTTGTCGAACCATGAGAGCCGCAAACTCACTTCTTCTTCGCAGCTTTTTCCGCCGTCTTGCGGGCGCGGAATTTCGCCGCCCAGCCCGCGATCTGTTTCTGCTCGCCGCGCGCCACGGCCAGCGCGTCGGCGTCCACATCCTTGGTGATGACCGAACCGGCGGCGGTGATGACGCCGTCGCCGATCTTCACCGGCGCGACCAGCGCGGTATCTGAACCGATGAACGCGCCCGCGCCGATATCGGTGAAATGCTTGTCGAAGCCGTCGTAATTGCAGGTGATGGTGCCCGCGCCCACATTCGCGCCCGCGCCGACGCGCGCATCGCCGATATAGGTGAGATGGTTCGCCTTCGCGCCCTTCTCGATGCGCGCCTTCTTCACCTCGACGAAATTGCCGATATGCACATCCTCTTCCAGCACCGCGCCGGGGCGCAGGCGCGCGTACGGCCCGACGAGCGCCCCTTTGCCCACTTCCGCGCCTTCCAGATGGGAATGGGATTTGATCTGCGCGCCGCCGCGCACCGTGACGCCGGGGCCGAACACGACATAGGGACCGATCTGCGCGTCCGCTTCGATCACCGTGTCATGCGCGAGATAAACCGTTTCCGGCGCGGTCATGCCGACGCCGTCGTTCAGCAGCTTCGCGCGCAAGCGCTCCTGCATCACCGCTTCGCAGGCGGCGAGTTCGGCGCGGGAGTTCACGCCCATCATCTCGCGTTCTTCGGCTTCCACCACCGCGCAGTTCACGCCGTCGGCGCGCGCGAAAGCGGGAATGTCGGTGAGGTAGAATTCCTTCTGCGCGTTGTTGTTCTCCAGCTTCGCGGCCCATTGGAAGAACGCCTTCGCCTCGGCCGCCATGATGCCGGCGTTGCACAGCTTCACGGCGCGCTGGTGTTCGTCGGCGTCCTTGTATTCCACGATGCGGTAAAGATAGCCGTTGTCCACGATCACGCGGCCATAGGCCTTGCTTTCGGAATGGAACGCGACGATCGCCATGCCCGCCTGCTCGCGCGCGGCGAAGGACTCTTCGAACGTCCTCGCCGTCACCAGCGGCATGTCGCCATAGGAGACAATCAGCACGCCGGGAAAATCCTTCAGCAGCGGCGCGGCGCAGGCGGCGGCATGGCCGGTGCCGAGCTGCTGGTCCTGCACCACGCATTCGGCGCCAAGGCCAGTGGCAAAGGCGCGAACCGCGTCGGCGCCCGGCGCGGTGACGACGACGATGCGTTCTATGCCCGCGCCTTTCATGGCGGCGATGACATGGCCCAGGATCGGCAGATGCGCGATCTCGTGCATGACCTTGGGTTTCGCGGATTTCATCCGCGTACCCTGGCCCGCTGCCAGAATGATTCCCGCCCGCGCGGTCATGGTGTATCCGTGGTGGAGATGCGACGCCGTCTTTTGCGATAACCTGCGCGCAAATCAAGGCAAAATGACGATTTGCAACATTATATTGCGCGCGGCCTAGTCCCCGGTTAACGAGAGCCATGAACACCCTGCCCGCCTTGATCTTCGATTTGGACGGCACGCTGGTCGATACGGCGCCCGACCTTCTGGCGGCGATGAACGCGGTGCTGGTGCAGCAGGGGCGGCGCAGGCTCGATCCCGAAACGCTGCGCCACATGGTGGGCTTCGGCGCGGCCTCCCTGATCCGCCAGGCGATGGCCGAAACCGGCGATCCGGTTCTTGACGACCAACTGCCCAAACTGGTCGGCGATTTCGTCGTGCATTATGGCGCGCACATCGCCGATGAAAGCGTGCCCTTCCCCGGCGTGCTCGACACGCTTGCCGAATTGCAGGCGCAGCGCGTTCCCATGGCGGTTCTCACCAACAAGCCGCAAGAACTGGCGCTGCCTTTGCTGGAGGCGCTGAATATGCACCGCTTCTTCGGCGCGATCCACGGCGCCGGACGCTTCTCTTATGTGAAGCCCGACCCGCGCGTATTCCATCATGTCGTCGAGGAATTGGCGGGCGATCCGAACGCGCCGGCGGTCATGATCGGCGACAGCACGACCGACGCGAAAACGGCGCGCGCGGCCAAAGCCCCCATCATACTTTTGTCTTATGGCTACACGCCCGATCCTGTGGAAACGCTGGGCGCCGATGCGGTGACGGGCGATTTCCGCGACGTTCCGGCGCTCGCGCGCCGATTGCGCATGGGCTAAAGCAACGCCAAGCGGTTCCCGGCGTTCACAAATTGTCACTCGCGACGCGGATTGAACTTTATCAATCTGGCGCCTGTCGTATGCGTGCCGGGAACCCTATATGTTGCGGGCTATACCGATAAGGAATATTCATTTGGGCATTGTCCGCGAGACATTCATCTCGACAGCATTACGCATCCTGCCGGCCTTCGACCGCCTGCTGATGAAGAGCGCCGCGACGAAGGAATATCAGGTCTTTCCGAATACGCTGTTCCCCTGGACGGATTATCTCAAAGCCCAGACGCCGATCATTCGCGCGGAAGCGGAACGGCTGTTGCGCGACCGCATGAGCGTGCCCAGCGTGCGCGAAATCTCTCCCGATCACGCGAAGATCGCGGTGGACGACAAGTGGCGCTCCTTCTTCCTCTGGGGCTATGGCGTGAAGATCGAGGACAATTGCGCGAAGTGCCCCGAGACCGCGCGCATTCTGGAGAACATCCCCGGCCTGCTCACCGCGTTCTATTCGGTGATGCTGGCGGGCGCGCATGTGCCGCGCCACACCGGGCCGACCAAGGCGATCGTCACCGCGCATCTGGGGCTGATGATCCCGCGCGACCGGGAGAAGTGTCACATGGCCGTCGGCGACGGCAACGACATCGTGTGGAAGGAAGGCGAGATCGCCATCTTCGACGACATGTTTCCGCACGAAGTCTGGAACGACACCAACGAAGACCGCATCATCCTTCTGTTGCACATCAAGCGGCCGCTGAAATTCCCCGGATCGCTGCTGCGCGACCTGTTCTTCGCGGGGTTGCGCGCCAGCCCGTTCGTGCGCGACGGCCTGCGCAATCTGGAGCAGTGGAAACAGAAGAATACGGTGACGGACACCACGCCGGAGCGCATAGCGGCGGAGTGATCCGCCGCTAGCCGTGC
>JAFECN010000386.1 GCA_018242145.1 Pseudomonadota bacterium | reverse complement strand
GGCCATCTCAGCTCCAGCGGCATGGGCGATATCCATATCGGGCGCGGCGACGGCGATCATCGTTATCCGGTGCCGCCGGCTCCGCCCGCGCCGCCGTCCAATGTTATGGCGCCATCGGCACCGCCGGCGCCGCCCAAACCGCCGAAGCCCGTTCATCACAGCGGCGGCGAATAGCCTATTCGTGCCGCAGCGCCTCGATCGGATCGAGGCGCGCGGCGCGGCGGGCCGGAAAATATCCGAACGCCACGCCGACACCGGCCGAGAACAGCACCGCGACGATCACCACGCCGGGCTGGAACACGAAGGGCAGTTTGAGGAAGTGCGCGGCCGTCGCCGATCCCGACAGGCCGATGATAATTCCGATGATGCCGCCCAGCCCGCTCATCACCACCGCCTCGATCAGGAATTGCAGCAGCACATCGCGCGCGCGGGCGCCGATGGCAAGGCGTATGCCGATCTCGCGCGTGCGCTCTGTCACCGACACCAGCATCACGTTCATGATGCCGATGCCGCCGACCAGCAGACTCACCGCCGCCACCGCCGACAGGAACGCGGTCAGGATCGCGGTCGTGGATTCCACGGTGCGCGCGATCTCCTGCATGTCGTTGACGTCGAAATTGTCGCCCACGCCCGCCACCAGATGGCGCCGCTCGCGCATCAGCCGTTCGAGCTGGCCCTTGATGTGGGAGACGTCGTTGGCGTTCTGCGCGGAGACGAGGATGACGTTGACATTGGTATTGCCCGCCAGACGCCGTTGCACGGCGCTGATCGGCATGACGACCACATCGTCCTGATCCTGCCCGAAGGTGGATTGGCCCTTCGATTGCAGCAGGCCGATCACGTCGCAGGAGATCTTGTTCAGGCGCATCTTCTCGCCGATGGGATTGGCGGCGCCGAACAATTCGCGGCGAACCGTTTCGCCGATCACGCACACCGCTTTGCCGCTGCGGATCTCGCCCAGCGTGAACGGACGGCCTTCCAGGATATGCCAGTCGCGCGCGGTGAAGACGGCGTTGGTGGAGCCCGTCACCTGCGTCGAATGGTTCTTGCTGCCGTTCACCGCGATGGCCGATTGCTCGGTTTCCGGCGCCACCGCGGCAAGCCCCGGAATCTCGCGCGCGATAGCGTCGGCATCGGCGACGGTGAAGGGCGTCGCGCCCACCGGCGGCCCGCGGCGGGTCCCCGGAATGATCACCAGAAGATTGCGCCCCATATTGGCGATCTCGGTGGTCACGCCCTTGGTGGCGGCGGTGCCGAGCGACACCATCGCGATCACCGCGGCCACGCCGATGATGATGCCCAGCGTGGTAAGCGCGGCGCGCATCAGGTTGTTGCGGATCTCGCGCAGCGCCAGCAGGAAGGCATTGGCGATCATGCGGTGCCCTTTGCGGTGTCGGCGACGATCTTGCCGTCATGGAAGCGCACCTGCCGCTTGGCATAAGCGGCCACGTCTTCCTCATGGGTGACGAGAACGATGGTGATGCCGTCCTCGTCGTTCAGCTTGCGCAGCAGCGACATGATCTCATGGCTTTTCTGACTGTCGAGGTTGCCGGTCGGCTCGTCCGCGAAAACGACCGACGGATTGGTGACGAGCGCGCGCGCGATCGCCACGCGCTGCTGCTGGCCGCCCGACAGTTCGGCGGAGGTATGGTTGGCGCGGTTGCCCAGGCCCACCTGATCCAGAACCTTCAGCGCCGCGGCATGGCGTTCGGCTTTCGGCACGCCGCGATAAACCAGCGGCAGTTCGAGATTCTCCACCGCCGTGGTGCGCTTGAGGAGATTGAACCCCTGAAACACGAAACCGATGTAATAGCGCCGCAGCAGCGCCAACTGATCGCGCGACAGCGTGCCCACATCCATGCCGCGAAAGTAATAATGCCCGCCCGTGGGCGTATCGAGACAGCCCAGAATGTTCATGGTGGTGGATTTGCCGGAGCCGGAAGGCCCCATCACCGCCACGAACTCGCCGTCCTCTATCGTCAGGTCGATACCGGCCAGCGCGTTCACCTGCGCCTCGCCGCTGCCGTAGATCTTGGTGACGCCGCGAAGCTCGATGAGCGGCGTGCTCATTTCTTCGCGTCCGGCTGCTTGATGTCGGTGACGACCTTGTCGCCGACCTTCAGGTCGCCGGAGACGATTTGGGTGAAGCGTCCGTCCGTGGGGCCGAGTTTCAGATCGTGCGGCTTGAGCGTGCGCCCGTCCTCGGTCCACACGCGCCCTTCGCCGGCCTCGCTCGGCGGCGGCGGCGCCTTCTGGGAAATCTGTTCGGGCGCGATGAAGCGCAGCGCCGCATTCGGCACCAGCAGCGCATCGGCAACGCGCGCAGCCTGGATCGTGGCAGTGGCCGTCATGCCCGGCTTGAGCAGAAGGCCCTTGTTGCGGACCAGAAGCACGCCGCGATAGGTCACGACATTGTTGGTTGTCTGCGGCGCGTTGTGCACGGAGATCAGCGTCGCCTCGAAATTGCGGTTGGGATAGGCATCGACGGTGAAGATCGCGCGTTGACCCGCGCGCACCGCGCCCACATCGGCCTCGTCGATATCGACGTCCAGTTCCATCTGCGAAAGATCGCTCGCCAGCGTGTAGAGCACCGGCGTGCTCATGGCGGCGATCAGCGTCTGGCCCACGCTCACCTTCTTGTCGAGCACCACGCCGTTGATCGGCGAAAAGATCGTCGCCTTCTTGAGCTGCGTCTCGTAGGACTTCACCTGCGCTTCGGCCAGCGCGACGCCCGCCTTGGCGCGGCCATAGTCGCCGATGGCGACGTCGTATTCCTGCGGCGACACGGCGTTGCTTTTGCGCAGTTTGGAATAGCGCGCGATGGTCTG
>JAFECN010000385.1 GCA_018242145.1 Pseudomonadota bacterium | reverse complement strand
GGCGCCTTCCTTGTGCATGTCGATGAATATCTCGCCGGGGCGGCCGTCTTCATATTCGCCGGTGCGCAGATAGACCTTGTGCCCGCCGACAACCGCCTTCTGGGTGTAGCCCTTGCGGCGCGTGGGCAGCTTCTCGCGGTCGTGCGCGGCGATGCGCTCGATGACCTTCTCCACGATGCGTTCGGTGACGACGGTGGTGCGCGTCGTCTGCGGCGCGGCGGCGAATTCTTCGGCCTCGTCTTCCTCGTCGTCGAACTGAAGCACTTGCGAAGCCAGCGGCTGCGACAGCTTGGAGCCGTCGCGATAGAGCGCGTTGGCCTTCAGCGCGAGCTGCCAGGAAAGCAGGTAGCTCTCGCCGCATTCCTTCACCGAGGCGGCGTTCGGCATGTTGATGGTCTTGGAGATGGCGCCGGAGATGAAGGGCTGCACCGCCGCCATCATGCGGATGTGGCTTTCGACCGACAGCGACCGCTTGCCGATGCGCCCGCACGGATTGGCACAATCGAAGACGGGCAGGTGCTCGGCCTTCAGGTGTGGTGCGCCTTCCAGGGTCATGGCGCCGCAGACATGCAAGTTTGCAGCGTCAACTTCGGCGCGCGCGAAGCCCAAAGTCTTCAGCATGTCGAAGTCCGGCGCATCGAGCGCGGCGGCGTCGATCTTCAGGACATCGGTGCAGAACGTCTCGCCGAGCGTCCACTTGTTGAAGACGAAGCGGATGTCGAAGGCCTGTTCCAGCGCGGCTTCCACCTTGCCGATCTCCGCATCGCCGAAGCCCTTGGCCTTGAGTGCGCCGTGGGAGAGGGCGTTGGAGCCTTCCAGCGTGCCGTGGCCGACGGCATAGGCGACGATGTCGTCGATCTGGGCTTGCGTGTAGCCCAGCGTGGCGAGGGCTTCGGGCACGCAGCGATTGATGATCTTGAAATAGCCGCCGCCCGCGAGAGTCTTGAATTTCACCAGCGCGAAGTCCGGCTCCACGCCCGTGGTGTCGCAATCCATGACGAGGCCGATGGTGCCGGTCGGCGCGATGACGGTGGCCTGTGCGTTGCGGAAGCCGAAATCCTGGCCCATCGACAGCGCGCTGTCCCACGCGGCGCGCGCGGCGTCGGACAGATCCTTCTGCGCGATGGCTTCGTGATCCAGCGGTACCGGCACGATGGCGACTTTCTCGTAACCTGACGCTTCGCCATGCGCGGCACGGCGATGGTTGCGGATGACGCGCAGCATGTGATCCTTGTTCGCGGCATATTCCGGGAACGGGCCCAACTCGCCCGCCATCTCGGCGGAGGTGGCGTAGGAGATGCCGGTCATGATCGCGCTGATCGCACCGGCAATCGCGCGGCCTTCGCGGGAGTCATACGAGATACCGGCGGACATCAGCAGACCGCCGATATTGGCGAAGCCGAGGCCGAGCGTACGGTAGTCATACGAGAGCTGCGCGATTTCCTTGGACGGGAACTGCGCCATCAGCACGGAGACTTCCAGAACGATGGTCCACAGGCGCACGGCATGTTCGAAGGCCGCGACATCAAAGGTCTTCACGCCGTCGCCCTTGCGGAACTGCATCAGGTTCAGCGAGGCGAGGTTGCAGGCCGTGTCGTCCAGGAACATGTATTCCGAGCACGGGTTGGAGCCGCGGATTTCGCCGCCCGCCGGGCAGGTGTGCCAGTCGTTGACGGTGGTGTGGAACTGGATGCCGGGATCGGCGCAGGCCCATGCGGCGTAGGAGATCTTCTCCCACAAATCGCGCGCCTTCACGGTCTTGGCGATCTTGCCGCCGCGGCGCGACGTCAGATTCCATTCGCCGTCCGCGAGGACCGCGTTCAGGAAGTCGTCCGTGACGCGCACGGAGTTGTTGGAGTTCTGGCCCGACACGGAAAGATAGGCTTCCGAATCCCAATCGGTGTCGTAGGTCTTGAAGTCGATATCCTTGTAGCCCTGCTTGGCGAAGGAGATGACGCGCTCGATATAATTGTCCGGGATCATGGACTTGCGCGCGGCCTTCACCTCGCGGCGCAGGGCAGGGTTCTTTTTCGGGTCGAAGCAATCGTCGCCCGCGCCGTCGCAATTCACGCAGGCCTTGAGCACGAGCTTGAGATGCTTCTCGGCGAGCTTGGAGCCGGCGACCATCGCGGCCACCTTCTGCTCTTCTATCACCTTCCATTCGATGAACTGCTCGATATCCGGGTGATCGACATCGACGATGACCATCTTGGCGGCGCGGCGCGTGGTGCCGCCCGACTTGATGGCGCCCGCCGCGCGATCGCCGATCTTCAGGAAGCTCATCAGGCCGGAAGACTTGCCGCCGCCCGACAGCTTCTCGTTCTCGCCGCGTAGGTTGGAGAAATTGGTGCCGGTGCCGGAGCCGTATTTGAATAGGCGCGCCTCGCGCGTCCACAGATCCATGATGCCGCCTTCGTTCACCAGATCGTCGGAGACGGACTGGATGAAGCAGGCATGCGGCTGCGGATGCTCATAGGCCGATTGCGACTTGACCAGACGGCCGGTCTGGAAATCGACGTAATAGTGGCCCTGGCTCGGGCCATCGATGCCATAGGCCCAGTGCAGGCCGGTGTTGAACCATTGCGGGCTGTTCGGCGCGGCCTTCTGCGTGGCCAGCATGAAGCACATCTCGTCGAAGAAGGCGCGGGCGTCGGTTTCCTTGTCGAAATAGCCGCCCTTCCAGCCCCAATAGGTCCATGTGCCCGCGAGGCGGTCGAAGACCTGCTTGGCGGAATTTTCGCCGGTGCGCTCGTCGCCCTCGGCTTCCTTGCGCCACAGCCATTCCGGCACGTCCTTCTCGGGGACGGCTTTCAACGTCGCCGGGATGCCGGCCTTGCGGAAATACTTTTGCGCGAGCACGTCGCAGGCGACCTGGCTCCATTCCTCGGGAACTTCGATGTCGCCCTGGCTGAACACCACCGAGCCGTCGGGATTCTTGATCTCGCTCGACGCTTTGCGGAACGCGATGCCCTCGTAGGGAGAGCGGCCTTCGGTGGTGAACTGGCGACGGATACGCATGGATTTTTCCCCGGCGGTCTGATGTGTTGGCCCCATGACCGGTCGCGGACCCAACATTTTGGGGACAGAAATCCCGACGCCGGGGAGCGCATTTGCGCTAAATGGCCCCGGACGCGGGTGACTGGTGCGTCCCAGATGTTGTGTCGCGATCGGCGACTGGCACTAACTGTCATCCCAAACGGGCGGCCCGTGCAAGATAGAAAGTGGTTAACCGGGTCTTAACCACCAGATATGGTGCTGTGCACAACGGCTATTTTCTTCGGTAAAGATCGTGTCAAGCGGTTAATGGACCGGGCGGGCCAAAATATTTTTTGGTTCCGCAAGAGCGATCCCCAATCCATCCACATCCCTGTGGCGGTCCTGTCGGCGGTCTGACGCGAATGTCATCCGGATGATCGAGTCGAACGGCGCGACTCTGCGATGATGGCGCTGGCGGAAACGGTTCCTTATATTGCGCCCGCACGCGAATCTGGTGGTCGGACCCGATGTCCTTTTTGAAGATGATTTTCAGTTGGTGGAGCAGCGCCACGATCGGCACGCTGGTGACAACCTGGTTCTCGGGCCAGCCCGTCGGCACCGACCCGTTCGGCAACCGCTACTATCAGTCCAAAGACGGCAAGCGGCGCTGGGTCATCTACAACGGCACCGTGGAAGCCTCGCGCGTGCCGCCCGATTGGCATGGCTGGCTGCACCATACGTTCCGGGAGCCGCCCACAACGGCGCCGTTCAAGACCAAGCCGTGGGAGAAGACCCATATCCCGAACCAGACCGGCACCGACAACGCGCTGCGCCCGCAAGGCTCGCTGGCGCGTTCGGGCGAGCGCCCGGCG
>JAFECN010000384.1 GCA_018242145.1 Pseudomonadota bacterium | reverse complement strand
ATCATTGTGTTGCCCTGACCCATCGCGTCTCGGAGCATTCGCATGTCGTCAGCCGTGCCCTCGAACTGGCAAAGGACGTCGCCCGCGAACTGCCGCGCCCTGCAGACGCGCCGCTGGAAAAGGCGGCGGCGCGATCTGCAAAGCGGGCGGCATGAGCAGCAAGCATGGGGAACTCACTGCATGGCCGTGATCGCAACTCCCCAGGTCGTTGGCTGGGACCAATATTGCGCCGCGGACACCGTGGCGACGAGATAGCGATCATCCGTGACGTTTTTCCCGAACGCGCTGATCATCCAGCCGTCCGGCGAGAACAGCCGCACATAGAGATCGAGTTCGTTGCGATTCGCGTTGTTGAGCGTGGTGAGAACACCGTTCGCCCCCGAATATTGCCAGACACCGCCTGACGCGAACTGATAGTTCGCCTCGAATTGCGCGTTGTATCCGTTGCCAACGGGAACGCTATAGGTTCCGTCCAGCGCGCCCTGGATGTCGTAGGTGAACGGCACCCGCAGCCCGGCCAGAGAGACCGGGCCATAGGGCGGTTTTTCGGCGATTTCCGTTCCGCTGGAGAACTTGCCGTTATTCGAGGAAAGGTTGGCGCTGAGGCGCATGTCCCCCGGCCCCACATTTCCAAAGTCATGCGCAAGATTGGCTTCGATACCATAGACGTGGTCGTTGCCGACGTTCTGCAGAACAAAACCGCCCGACGAAGCCTGGCTGTATTGCACGAGCTGAACATTGCGCGTCTTCTGATAGTAGGCATCGAGATCGCCATCGAGCACGCCCAGAAGCAATCCCTTCCACCCCACTTCGCCCGATTGCGTGTATTCGGGCTTGTAAGCCGACTGCACAGCGATCAAGGGATCATTGAAGCCACCGGGGCGATAGCCTGTCGCGAAGCGCGCATAAAGCGTTTGCGAGTCCGTCACCTTGTAGGTGAGCGTGGCGCCGGGCAGGAACTCATTCCACCGATGGCTTTCGTGTTGCGCATAGGGAGGTGGAGCGCCCGCGCATTGCCCGGCCGCAGCGACTTGCGGCGGGCATTGTTCACCGGCGATCGGCTTGGCAAATCCCGCAGGCACGGCGCCACTTCCCCAATAGCTCAGAGGGTCCTGCGAATAATCGAGAACGAAATATTTGTTCTTGTCGGTCGTCACGCGGCCCTCGACGCCCAGCGTCCACTGCGGATCGAAATCGTAAGAAGCGGTCGCGAAGCCAGCATAAGAGGTGATCTCGTTTTGATAGGTGCTGGAGTTCACGAGATTGCGGATTACATTTTCCACAGCGACATCGGCCTTGAACAAGGCAGGCGACGTGTAAGCCGCTGCCGTCGGCACCAAGCCCACAACGCAGCCGCCATCTCCGTTCGTCTGATAGGCCTCCATCTGCACGGACGTTTTCGGCGAGGGATCGTAGGGCGCGCAGTTGTCGAAGCCTGTCCGAACGTTGTCTTCGAAGGTCAGCATTTCGGCGCCGAAGAGCCAGTGCCAGGGGCCGTTCCCGTTCGATGCGAAGGTTGCCTGCGTATCGTAGAGATGAAATCCTTCATACTGGTGCTGCCCGAGATCGGTCACGAGCTTCACGCCGCCAGTGCCTGCCGGATCGAATCCCGGCAATCCCAGATAATGCTCGTAATCTTCATTGGAGCGGCCGGCATTTCGATTGCGATTGTAGAATTTGAGCGAGAAGTCGCCCAAGGATGTCGTCTGATCAAAGTCCACGGTGGCAGTCAGATCCGGCGCATCGGTGCGGCCTTCGCGCGTGAGGTGATCGCGCGTGTAGGGACCCGGATCGACCGGCGCGCCTGCCGTGAAAGCCGATGTGGTCGCCCGATATCCGACGACGTAAGCGAGCGTGCCGAACGACGGCTCCTTGTCGTCGTAATATTCCACCTGCGCATAGAGCTTCGAGTTTTCCGTGGGATGGATAAGGAATCCCGCCCGCGCGCCGAAGGAACTGCTTTTGTCGACTCGATCGCCGGTTGTCAGGTTTCGGATGAAGCCGCTCTCTTGATCGTTGTAGAAAGCGCCGACCCGTGTATCGAGTTCGAGATCTCCAAGGTTGATCGGCACGTTCACCACGCCTTGCAGCCCGTATGAATCTTGGCTTCCATATTGCGCCTGCTCGCGGGCGCTGAATTCGGATTGAGGTTGGTTCACAATCACGTTCACGGCGCCGCCCACGGAATTGCGACCGTAGAGCGCGCCTTGCGGGCCATGCAGGATTTCAATGCGGTCCACATCGAAGAAATTGAGTTCGCTGAGCTGGCGGCCGTTGAACCCGCCGCCCGCCATGTAAGATCCGTTCTCGTAGAGTCCCGTCGCCGTTTCGGAGAAGCCATTTCTGCCGGCCCCCTGCCCGCGCATCGTGATCTCCTGCACGAAGCTGGGGCCGCCCGAAGCCAGATTGACGCCCGGAACCTGCTGCAGAAGATCGCGCGTGCCGGTGATGCCGAGGTCTTGCAGCTTGTCGCCGCCCAGCACGCTGACCGCGCTCGGAACATCGAGCAAGGATTGCGACCGCCGCTCCGCGGTCACGGTCACCGTTTCGATCGAGGCTTGCGCCCCAGTTGCCTGAGCATGCGCGGGCATTGCCCACAGGCCTTCCATGCAAAGCGCCGACGCGCCCAGCAGCGCGCCCGCCCCCACTGTCCGAAGATATTTCATGCGATACATTGTTGCGCCCCCTGATTTCGGCTCTTATTGAAAGCCGTCCATAAACAGTAGCGTGGGAAGCGATGTTTCAAATTGATTTGTTTTTGGCTTATCCATAACCTTCGATTATGGACTACAGGCACCTGCATCTGGTCGCGGAAATCTGCCGGCACGGCAGTTTCGGGCGCGCGGCGCGCGCGCTCGAGATTTCCCAACCCGCCTTGAGCAAAAGCATTGCGAGGCTCGAAGACCAGCTTTGCGTCAAGCTGTTTGCCCGCGGCAACGGCAGGACACAGCCCACGATATTCGCGCTTCACATCGTGGCCCGGTCACGGCAAATGCTGGGGAACGCGGAAAAGATCGCCATCGAAGTCCGGCAAATGGCGATCAACCACAAGGGCCGGGTGCGCATCGGCGCGGAACCCATTTCCCGCTTCGGCTTCCTGCCCGCGCTTGTCGAAAGCATCGTGGAGAACTTTCCCCAACTGCATCTGGAAATCGTGGACAGGCCGGGGGCGGAGATCGTTCAAAGCCTCCTGGCGCGTGAAATCGATATCGGCATCACGGATCTGCATGAATCATCGATGGCCGCCGAAGTCGTGATATTTCCGCTTTTCCAAAGCCCGGTTGTGGCAGTGGCCCGGCCCCAGCATCCCCTATTCGCCAAAGCAGGGTCGCAAAGGGTGGACGATTATCCTGTCGTGCTTCTAAGCGAAACGTCTTCACCGCCGCACAATCCAAAAGCGAGCAGCGTGCTCGGCCCTGTCGATCTTGTACGGGAAATCGTGACACGCACGGACGCGATTACGCGCGGTCCGGCTTTCCTGTTTCGCGACGAAATCGCGCGCGGGATGCTCAGAAAACTGCCGGAGCGCATAGGTTCCCGTTACGCATGCAATATACTGGCGACTGCGGGCGCCCTCCATTCGCCGATCGTCACCAGGATCGTGCAGTCTGCGCAGGCTATCGCGAAGGGCGTCGGCGCCAAGGCACCACCGCGATCCCCGCGTCAAAAGCGGGGAAAATCGCGTTGAATTTTGTTTCTTCGCTCCATAACCCAAACTTATGGATAGCGAAAAAGCGTGAAAATATGGGCATTCCATCAGCGATTCTGCCGATGACCCAAATCTCCTCCTCCCTCGCGCTGGACATGGCCACCCGCTAGCATTTTGCCAATGCACAACACGACGGTTTGCAGCAGGTGCTCCTGCGGCGTAAGGCGGGAGATGGCGCATGAACGGGTCGACGACGGACGATATTTCGGCGCTTGCCGCGGAAGCCTATACGTTCGGATTTCCCGCGCTCGAAATGCAGCGCATGCGTTACAACATCGTCTATTCGCCGCAAGCACGCGGTCGCGTTCCGATGAATTCGTTCCGGCACGGCCGCAAGCTGATTTCCGCAGATCTGCGCGAAGTGACTGCGCCGAACAATGACACGATCTATTCCAGCGCCTGGCTCGATCTTTCGGCGGGGCCGATACAGCTTTCCATCCCACCTACAGGCGACCGTTATTACAGCTTCGCGTTCATGGATTTCTTCACCAATGTGTTTGCGATCATTGGGCGGCGCAACAAGCCCGGCGGCAACGTGTCCTGCATCATCGCCGGACCCGATTGGGATGGGAAACCTCCGCATGGCGCCGAATTCATCCGGTCGCCCACCAATGCAGTTTGGCTGCTTGCGCGCTTTTTGGTGGACGGACCCGACGACGTTCCCGCAGTAAACATGCTTCAAGACGCATCGGTGCTCACGCCGCCCATAGTCTCAACGGACGAGAAGTCGATCGAGCATCAGAAGATTGTCGTGAATGCTGCCCTCGACGATCCAGCCCATCTGTTCAAGGTGCTCAATAGCGCGTTGGCCGAGAACCCGCCGCCCGCGCGAGATAAAGACGTATTGGAGCGCATCGCGGCAATCGGCATTGCTCCAGGCAAACCGTTTCATATCGAGAATGCACAGCACGCCCAAGCCCTGCTGCGCGGTGTGCAGGATACGCGGTCGAGATTGAAACATGATGCGCCCGCACTGCGCCGCGCCGAGCGGCCAGGCGATTGCTGCTTCCCTCCGCGAGACATCGGCGATATCGAAACCTATCTTTGGCTGCGCGCGATTGT